>JAYUEU010000018.1:0-23583 GCA_043739065.1 Synechococcales cyanobacterium
ATTCATACTTATCATACCGAAGGCGCAGGCGGTGGCCATGCACCCGACATCATTAAAGTCTGTGGTCTCGCGAATGTTTTGCCATCCTCTACCAATCCCACCCGACCCTATACGGTAAATACATTGGATGAACATTTAGATATGCTGATGGTCTGTCACCATTTAGATCCTAGCATTCCAGAAGATGTCGCGTTTGCAGAATCAAGAATCAGACGGGAAACGATCGCCGCTGAAGATATTCTCCATGATCTCGGCGCATTCAGTATGATTTCATCAGATTCCCAAGCCATGGGCCGTGTCGGAGAAGTGATTATCCGAACCTGGCAAACCGCCCACAAAATGAAAGTTCAACGCGGACCTCTCTCTCCCGACAGTTCTCAAAACGACAATTTCCGAGCCAAACGCTATATTGCAAAATACACAATCAATCCCGCCATTACCCACGGCATTTCTAATCATGTCGGTTCCATTGAAGAAGGTAAGATCGCAGATATTTGTCTTTGGAAACCCGCATTTTTCGGTGTAAAACCCACGATCGTAGTCAAAGGCGGAATGATTGCCTATGCACAAATGGGCGACCCAAATGCCAGCATTCCCACCCCGCAGCCTGTCCATATGCGTCCCATGTTTGGAGCCTTTGGTGGTGCAATTAGCAAAACAGCATTCACCTTTGTCTCCCAAGTGGCTCAAGAATCAGGACTATCGGCACAATTAGGATTACTCAAACCCACGATCGCAGTCGGCGGCATTCGTCAATTGCGTAAACAAGATTTGAAATTGAATGATGCGCTACCTCACATTGAAGTAGACCCAGAAACCTACGAAGTCCGTGCTGATGGAGAACTGCTAACCTGCGAACCTGCTACAGAATTACCGATGGCACAACGCTATTTTCTATTTTAAATTCATTGAATTTTTCGAATTTTGAATTGCTATAGTATTATTGTAAATCCCTTACTTTAAAGAATGATCATGGATGTTAAAGCCGCTGTAGCCTTTGAAGCAGGTAAACCACTATCGATCGAAACGGTTCAACTCGACGGGCCTAAGTCCGGGGAAGTGTTGGTTGAAATAAAGGCCACAGGTGTTTGTCATACGGATGCATTCACAATGTCCGGCAATGACCCAGAAGGCTTATTTCCCGCGATATTAGGACATGAAGGTGCAGGCATTGTCGTCGAAGTTGGGCCAGACGTTAAATCGTTGAAAGCGGGCGATCATGTGATTCCGCTCTATATTCCTGAATGCCGTGAATGCGAATATTGTCTCAATCCCAAAACTAATCTTTGCCAGTCCATTCGCATCACCCAAGGCCAGGGACTCATGCCCGACGGGAGCAGCCGTTTTTCCTTCAATGGTCAGAAGCTCCATCACTACATGGGCACCTCAACGTTCGCTAATTACACCGTTATCCCTGAAATTGCATTAGCAAAAATCCGATCGGATGCCCCGTTTGATAAGGTCTGCTACATTGGCTGCGGCGTGACGACGGGAATCGGGGCTGTTATTAATACGGCTAAAGTTGAACCCGGTTCTAATGTGATTGTTTTTGGGCTTGGCGGCATTGGTTTGAATGTCATTCAAGGTGCAAAACTTGTCGGCGCAAATCAAATCATTGGGGTTGATACTAATCCTAGCAAACGATCGATCGCAGAAAAATTCGGCATGACTCACTATGTCAATCCTCATGAAATTGATGGCGATTTGGTTGCTTATTTAGTTGATTTAACCAAAGGCGGAGCTGACTATACCTTTGAATGTATTGGCAATATTAATGTAATGCGGCAGGCGTTGGAATGTTGCCATAAAGGTTGGGGAATGAGTGTGATTGTTGGAGTCGCCGCTGCTGGACAGGAAATCAGTACTCGTCCGTTTCAACTTGTGACGGGGCGGACTTGGAAAGGGACCGCATTTGGTGGGGCAAAGGGACGGCGAGATGTGCCCAAAATTGTAGATTGGTATATGGATGGGAAAATTAACATTGATGATTTAATTACTAATGTTATGCCGATCGATCAAATTAATGAAGCCTTTGATTTGATGCATAAAGGCGAGGGAATTCGTACGGTTATGACATTTCCATAAATTAGAAGTCTTAAATTAAACACCTCTTAAATTACATCTCTTAAATTACAAATCTAAATCATGCTAAATCTACGATCGTCGTCAGCTTCTTTTGGCGGGACCACGGAGTTTTATAGTCATCATTCAACTTGCTGCAATAGCGAAATGAAGTTCTCTATTTATGTCCCACCTCAAGCTAAAACCCAGCCCGTCCCTATTCTCTATTTCCTCTCCGGACTCACCTGCACCGAGGAAAATTTTATGGCGAAATCAGGCGCACAACGCATCGCCGCAGAGCTTGGGATCATAATAGTCGCACCAGATACGAGTCCTCGGGGAACTAGGATTCCTGATGAACCCGATCAATGGGATTTTGGTATTGGCGCGAGTTTTTATGTCGATGCCTTGATCAAACCATGGCGATCGAATTATCAAATGTATTCATATATCACCCATGAACTCCCCCAACTCATTGCAGATTCATTCCCAGTTTTAAAATCTGATAAGGGTGAACCCATTCAAAGTATTTGCGGACATTCTATGGGTGGTCATGGTGCCTTAGTTTGTGCCTTACGATCGCCAAATAACTACCGCAGTGTCTCCGCCTTTGCGCCCATTGGTTCTCCTAGTCAATGTGCTTGGGGTGAAAAAGCCTTTAGCGGATATTTGGGAAACGATCGTAATCTTTGGTCAGACTATGATGCAACTGAACTGGTTCGCCATACAACTCATCCAAATCCAATTCTGATTGATCAAGGTATGGCAGACGGGTTTCTAGATAATCAATTAAAACCTGAACTTTTTGAAGCTGCCTGCCAAGCATCAGGCCAACAACTCGTTCTTCGTCGCCAACCCAACTATGATCATAGCTACTACTTTATTGCAAGCTTTATTGAAGATCATTTAAACCATCATCATCGCTTTTTGGTCTAATGGTTTTGATCTAATCCAAATTCACAATTCTAAATTCGCAATTCTAAGTTCACAATTCTAAGCTCGCTCACCGCACCGGACCCAAAAACTGTCCGTCTCTCCATTGGCCTTCTAACCTTCTCCCATCGCTATAGATATAGGTTCCTAAACCGTCAAACTGCCCATTATTTAAATTGCCCTCATACCGATCGCCCATCTCCAGCGCACATTGCCCCATCCCAACCAATCGCCCAAGCTGAAAACTCCCCGTACATTTCACACCATTGGCATAACTCAGCGTCCCCAATCCCGTCGGTTCACTTTGCCAAAAATTCCCTTCATATCGATTTCCACTAGGAAATAAACAAACCCCAATCCCCACGATCGCATCATTCCTAAACGTCCCTTCACAGCGCGTACCATTAGCATAAGAAAACACCCCACGCCCTTGACGAACATCATTCTCAAACCCACCCTCGTAGCGATTGCCACTGCTGTACTTACAGACTCCATTCCCTGTCAACGCATTACCGTTAAATAGCCCTTCACAGCGAGTCCCATCCTTATAAGTCACTATTCCACGCCCTTGCCGCATCCCATTCATCAACTCGCCTTCATAGCGCAGCCCACTGGGAAATTTACAGATTTGCTTGCCTTGCAGCGTCCCATTTTTAACCACGCCGTCACAATATCCTGCCGCTAATGCCGGGTCGGAATAAAATCCCATTAAGACAAATCCTAATCCTCCCATCGGGACAGCGATCGTGGCTAAAAGATTGAATTTGTAGTGATGCATAAATCTTGAGACGTACTATTGACATTCGTATACGGCACCCATAAACTACCTCAAATTTAGTCAACGTAACGACGAAAAAATCAAAGCCGTGAACGGACGGACAAGGTTTTTTCAGAATAAATAAATTTCTTGGGAATATCGAGCAATAAATGCATAAAACCGAACGTACAGAGGCTAGAGTTTCATAGGGCAACCCATGGGAAACTACGTTACTTATGATTTTTTTGGAATGTAGCTTTTTAGTAATGTAGCTTTTTCATAGTTCAGCACCTTAGCCGATCGTTCACACCTGCTATTTTTGTGACTTATGTTTCCGTTCTTGCCCACTCTTGCCCAAACTCCAATACAGTCGCTCTCGCCAAGTGTTGTGCCAAGGCCATTGCCCAATGTCACACCAATGCCAGCAAGACCACCTGTGCTATATCGTCTGCCGCCTCAGGAAACTCTACCGCCCCAGGAAAGCCTCCCACGACAATCGGAAGTGCTGAGTATCCAAGACGTACGATCGCTGTCTGGGCAATTGGACGAAATCCCGGTTTTTAACAGCAACAGTCCTGAACTAGTCGTCGATGAAGGCATTCTGCTTTCCACTTTTCCCAATATCGGATCGCCCTTTCCCGCAGCCCATCTGAACTACGGTTTTAGGGGACGCTTCGATATATTTTCCCATCACATCAGTAGAGCCTCCACGACCGGACAACTCAAATCCCTCTTCCAAGGCATTCTCATCCAAAATCCAAACAGGGAGAGCGTTACCGTCACTGTACTACAAGGTGCCAGCTACCTAACTCGGCCCGATGCATTATTTGTTGATCTCAAAGACTCCATTGAAGATCCCATAGGCACTGTTTACTCCGGTCCCGGTAGCCGAGTTAGCAATGACATATTACGAGGTCGTCGCCAAGGCTGGCTTCCCGTTGTAATGACCTTAGCTCCCGGTGAAAGCCAAATGCTGCTCAATCTTCCTATTCCGGCTGGACTCGTCGTCCCCACGAGCAATGGCCGATCGACCCTCATTCGTTTGACTAGCAGCGGTACGGTTTATCTGGCCTCTATGGCAATGTATGCACCACGGGATGCAGCGGGCAACGAGCGAATTCCACTTCTGGAAGATTGGCAACGATTTTTGCTAACTTCCAACCTGGCTGGCCCCCGCGATCAAACCCCCACGTCATTGAAAGATAAGCAACGGGACGATCGGCTGGTATACGGGCGCGTCGCCGGAGTCGCTAGAGGATCCCAATGGAGTACGACTCTGACTGACCAAGGCGATCGGTTAAAGATTCCGCAGCGAGGACGAGCCTTTTCCTATGCCATTAGCACCATACCGCGAGGCACCTTTGCGACGGGTCAAGTGCAGAGTGCACCCATGATTGTCAGATACCCAGATACGGCTTATCTCGCTAATGGGAACTACGGCATTCAGTACAACCTCACGCTTCCTTTTCAAAACACAACCAATCAACCTCAACGCATCGCCATCAGTCTTCAAACGCCACTAAAACAGGACATTAGCCGAAATCAACTGCTGTTTATGAATCCACCCGATCCGAAGATCTTCTTCCGAGGGACTCTGCGATTACGCTACAACGATGACAATAATGCGCCTCAAAATAAATTTTTTCATATTGTTCAACGACGCGGACAAAAAGGAGATGCCCTAGCAACCTTGACCCTAAAACCCGGTGAACTCCGATCAGTAGAGGTGAATCTGCTTTACCCACCCGATGCAACTCCGCCCCAGTTGCTTACGGTTAAAACATTAGAGTAAGTAATGATCTCGGGAAAGCCCGGTAAACTTGTACATTAGTTTGCAGTTTATTAATTTGCCGCTCCTATGACAGACTCGAACGCCCCCTCAACTTCAATCCAAGAACTTCCCTCTTCCTTAGAGGAGGCGATCGTTCAAGCACAGGCTGCAACGAAATCTGCGTTGGGAGCGGGTTATACCAAATTATCAGTAGAGATATTTTTTCCTGAACTTAAGATTATGCCGATCGCTCAACAGTTTTGTGAGGCATTCACGGAATGGGGCGATGGGGTGAAGCTATTTTTTACTGATGCAGGCACGGCAGCTTGGGCGAAAAAAAATTGGCCAGATTCGCCATTCCAGTTTCGTAGCATTGATGTGGCTGGGTCTCGGCAAACTACAGAAGCAATTGAACATATTTCAACCGATGACAAACTCTATATTGTCGTGTCCCCAACGGCAGTTGAAGTAGGAGCCGTTGAGCAACTCTGCAATCAGGCAGGCGATGTTCCAGTGATTTTGCTCGTGCCTCGTTTAGAAGATGTGAGCATTGTGGGCATTGGCTATGCGGGACGAGCATTACGCGAACGCTTCCTCAGTACGATTGAACCCTGTTATTTCCTGCGTCCGCTCGAAGACCAAACTGCCCTAACCCGCTTTTATCCAACACCTTGGCAGGTATGGCTTGAGAACGATGGAATCTGGGAAGTGATTGCCGAGGAATTACTAAAACCTGATTCAGAGAAAATCGATAATCTTATAGCAGCGTCGTTAGGCACGGGTCAAAAGAGACGATCGATTTTTGCAGAATTGCAGTCTTTTTTAAGCGCATTAGGCCGATAAGATGGAAAAAAGCTGTTTTTTATGAAGTTGTTGTAGGGGAAGTTACGATTGTTCATCTTACCTACGGGATTTCACTACTGTGTTATGGGCAGGCTTGATTCATCATGGAAAGTATCAACGTCGAAACTCGCTATAACAATCTTATGGTGATGTCTATCTTCTAGGTTTTTAGGGATGGATAAGAGAACCTTCAGATGTTCCGAGTTGATTAGTGTGTATAAAGAGCGATCGCAATGAGTGAACGTGCAAATCGGCGAATTGTTATTGGAGATGTCCACGGTCATTACGATGGCCTGATGCTTCTCATAGAAACCCTTGCCCCATCCCAAGGAGATGAGGTGTACTTTTTGGGCGATCTGATCGATCGGGGTCCGAAAAGTGCTCAGGTGGTGGAATTCGTGCGATCGCATCCCTATCCGTGCGTCTTGGGGAATCATGAACAAATGCTGCTCGAATCCTTCCCAAACGGCCAAGTCTTTGAACCCGCTCTTCAGGCATGGCTCCACAGCGGCGGACGCGCCACAATGGCCAGCTACGAAACGGTTGAACTATTGCTTGAGCATCTAGAATGGATTCGCACATTACCAACCTATTTAGATCTCGGCGATTTTTGGTTGGTTCATGCGGGTGTTAATCCCAACTTACGCATTGATCAGCAGACCTCACAGCAATTTTGTTGGATTCGGGATGAATTCCACAGTAGTCCTAAGCCCTTTTTTCCCGATAAGCTAATTATCACGGGGCATACCATTACATTTACATTCTCTGGGGTGATGCCGGGAGAGGTTGTGGGCGGCAGCGGCTGGCTAGATATTGATACGGGAGCTTACCATCCTCGTAGCGGTTGGCTGACGGCGCTCGATATGACCAATCAGCAGCTTTATCAGGTTAATGTTCAACAACAGCAGGTTCGGGTCGTTCCGTTGATGGAGATGTTGGTGAAAATTCAGCCCGATAGAGGAATGCGTAAGCCTGCTGTATTGCTTTAGAGCTAGTTTTTATAAGCCATCATCTAGATAATAGTGTAGATAAAAGCCGATAGAGAAGCTGACCGTACCATTTAGTTAGATTTGCTGGGTACGAGCAGCTATTGACTTTCCGATCGGTAGGACTGAGAGGACAACTGGCAATTCGGAAAAGCTCAACCGGTCTACCAAAATACTTGAGCAAGGCATCAATATCTATCGTGTTCTTGAGAATATTGATGCCATCTTATAAATTTTAGTTGAAGCTCTCAAGTTCTGAGAATAATTTCACTTCTTCATGCTTACGAGTCATGACTATCTCGCATCCTAGCGGACACTTGCGCTTCTGGATCCACCCCTTCAAACGTCGGTGGCAACCACACTCGGACTACCAGCAATCCCGCCATCGATATCAAAAAGGCACAGGCGGCCAACATTTGATGCCATTCCACTTCTAATACGCCTTGAACAATGACTTCTCTCAAAACTGAAACGATCGCAACCTCAACTGAAACCCCGATCGAAACGCGCTGCTCCTGAAGATAAATAATCAACAGTCGAAACAACTCCATCAAAATCAGAATGAATAAAATATCCGCCGTAATCTCATGGAACTGTAAGGTCGAAAGCAACGAGACAAAAATCTCCCGCAACTGCAACACCATAACCGCAAACAATCCCACACACAACGAGATTGCAATTAAATCCTGAATGGTCTCCAGAGCTTTAACAATAAGGGAGTGACGGCCTTTTTGATCTAAGGTTGTTTGGGATTTAGAATCGATGGGAAGCTCAGATTCGATCGATACGGGCGGTTTAATATTCATCAAATTCTGCATAACAGTTGCGTTCCTGAGTGATGACACAATTCATTCAAAGTTCATTCAAGATAAGCTCTGAATCAAAACTTGGTGTTTACTCACTATAGTCAGTTTTCTCTTATTAGCCAACAGCCTAATCATAGGATTAGCTAATGATTGCTATCGATATTGGAACAGCATCAAGATTTCTATATGGCGTATTGCTCCGTTCAACAGCATTAACTTAGGTTTGAAGAAGCAATAGTCTGATTTTAGTATTTTATCTCAGTATTTTTTGATTGAGCAATAATACCGTGCTTCGGTGCAAAAATCATGGCAAGGATAAACAAGATAGTCTGTAATACAACAATGCAGCCGCCTGTCGAACCATCAATGTGATAGCTAAGGTAGGTGCCCATCACACTTGAAAAAATGCCCAAAGCCATGGCAATTAACGTTATATGGTCAAAGCGATCGCTCAATAGATACGCCGTTGCACCGGGAGTGACTAGCATTGCCACCACTAAAATAATCCCGACCGTCTGAAGCCCTGCAACAGCAGTTAATGATAGCAATGACAGTAATGTGTAGTAGAGAAAAGTTGTATTAAGACCGATCGATCGGGCATGGGTCGAATCAAAACAAAACAAAATCAAATCTTTTCGTAGTATTGCCAATGTGACTAATGTAATCACACTGACAATTACAGTCTGAATAATATCAGAGTCAGAAATACCCAAAACATTACCAAATAAAATATGGGTTAAATCAATGGTGCTTCTGATTTTAGAAACTAGAACTAACCCCAACGCAAAAAAGCCTGTGAAGACTAAACCAATGACTGTATCTTCTTTAATTCGAGTTTTAGCTTTAATAAATCCGATCGCAACCACTGAACCAACACCAAACACAAACGCACCGATCGTCAATGGAATATTCATCACATAAGCAATCACAACCCCCGGCAACACAGCATGGGAAACGGCATCACCCATTAAAGCCCATCCTTTCAGCGTCATATAGCAGGAGAGCGCAGAGCAAACTAAACCCACCAATGCACTAACCAAAATGGCTTTCACCATAAATTCATGCTGCATCGGCATCACAAACCAATACATAAAGCCTTGAATAAACCACTGAATAAAATCCATAATAGATATTCCTAATATTGATTACGAGAGTTAGCTTTTGCTCCAGCAAAATCTCCCACTGAACCCCCAAAGGTTCTAGAAAGATTTTCTTCAGTGAAGACCTCAGACGTATCCCCGTAGGCCAGAATTGTTCGATTAATTAAGACGACTTGATTGCAGAATGTTGTGATAGAGGAAAGATCATGGGTCGAGATCAGAATGGTATATCCCGCTTGACGAAGTTCCATCAGCATATCAATCATTAGTTTTTCAGTTTTAATATCAACTCCCGCAAAGGGTTCATCTAATAATAAAACGGTCCCCTGCTGGGCTAATGCTCGTGCAAAAAATGCTCGTTTCTTTTGGCCTCCAGACAGTTCCCCAATTTGTTTAAATCGCATATCCCAAAGTCCCACTCGTTCAAGGCTTTCTTGCACGACCTGCTTATCGATCGATCGGGGAATTCGCAGCAAGTTCATATACCCATAGCGACCCATCATCACCACATCATAGACATTCACCGGAAATTGCCAATCTACTTCTTCGGATTGTGGAACATAGGCGACAAGGTTACGTTTTTGAACTTGACGAATGGGTAAACCATGAATTGATACATTGCCTCGGACGGGTTTCACAAATCCCATAATTGCTTTAAATAGCGTCGATTTTCCTGCGCCATTCATTCCCACTAGTCCGCATATAGTGCCTTCTTCAAGCTTAATTGAGGCACTATGCAAAGCAACTTTACCGTGATAAGCAACAGTCACATTTTCAATATCAATACTGATGTTTCCCATGATTTTGACTCTCCTTTAGTTGCTTTTTAAGCCATTAGTTAGAGTATTGATATTGTATTCCAATAGCTTCAGATAGGTTGAAGCAGGGCCATTGGTGGGAGATAGGGAATCTACATAGAATACACCCGCAAATTTTGCCCCCGTCTCTTTTGCAACTTGCCGTTGAGCTTTATCACTTACGGTACTTTCGCAGAATACTGCTGGAATTTTGTTCTCTTTTACCGTATTAATTACTTTTTCAACTTGCTTTGGAGTGGCGAGTTGTTCAGCATTGACAGGCCAAATGTAGACTTCTTTAAGACCGTAGTCACGAGTAATATAGGAAAATGCGCCTTCACAGCTCACCATATAGCGTTTTTCTGGGGGGATAGTGCCGATTTCAGTTTTGAGTTTCAGGTCTATTTGTTTGATTTGGTCACTATAGGTTGCTGCATTTTTGTTATAAGTTTTTGAATTGAGCGGGTCGAGATTAACTAGTGCTTTACGAATATTTTCAACATAAATAATGGCATTCTGAGGCGACATCCATGCGTGGGGATTGGGTTTACCTCTGTATGAATCTTCCGAAATATCAACGGGCGTAATACCGTCACTCAAGGTTAAGTGTTGGACTTTTGGGAAACTATTGTAGAACCGATCGGCCCAGCGTTCTAAATTTAAGCCATTATCCAAAATCAAATCAGCCCCTTGGCCTCGCGCTAAATCACTTGGGGTGGGTTCATAGCCATGAATCTCAGAACCTGGTTTAGTAATGGATTCGACGATCGCTTTATCTCCCGCCACATTTTGCGCCATGTCGGCCAACACCGTAAATGTGGTGAGAATAACTTTTTTACCCGATCGGGAAGACGTGGAACCCGTGGAATTTTTCGTCATATTGCTCTCAGGATTGGATGGGCTTGGCTGAGAAGTGCAACCATTGAGCCAAATTCCAGCTAAAAGACCTAAAAAGCCTGTCTGAATCCATCTTGAATAGTCTTTTTTCCTAAGACAGATAGGATTATTCATGTCGAAAATCTCTCATTATCGTTTCATATTTCAAATAATTTATCATAAACTCATAATAAATGAAAGAATTATGAAAACGATCGTTGTTGGACGGATAGATTTTTCTTCTTCGAGGATTAAGGTTAGTTGTAGGATAGAACGATTAGGGTTTGGTGCCTTGAGTGCGGCCTTAATAATTTGATAATTCGTTTTGTAATGTAGCCAAATGATTATGAAGCTTCAGAATGTTTGGGCGAGACTGGGAAAGGCATTAGCCGGAACCCTATTATTGTTTTGTTGCATGATGCTAACGGGATGTGTGGACTATCAGCTTGGCGTAAATCTCGATAGCCCGAACCAAGGGAGTATTACTCAAACTATTCATATTGCGAATGAGACTAATCCCACTGCCCGCGCATTGCTTAAACAAATTCAGCAGCAAACCCGATCGGTTCAAGGTCGCTATGAAGTGGTGTCAAAGCAAGATGTCTCCGTCACTATTCCCTTTCATACGGTGAAGGAGTTAGAAGAAAAATTCAATCAATTTTTTGCTCTTGAAAATTTGGATACTACATTGCCGACAATTGTTTCAAATCTCAATATCACCCAAGGTAATGCATTGTTGTTTGAACGCGATCGGCTTGCGTTTGATATTGATCTGAGTGCGCTAGCAATAAATGGGACGGAAGGATTTGTGGATCCGAGTCAACTTTTCAATTTAGGATTGACCGTGAATGAGGCTGCATGGGAATTGAAGGCGGGACAGAAAAATCACATTGAAACAGCGCTTTGGATGCCTATGCCTTTGGGATTTGGATCCTTGACTATTGTGGCTATTGTGGCGGCTGGAATAGTGGTTCGGAAGCGATCGGCAACAACTTAGGAGAGATGTGCAATGAGTCGATCGACCCGTGATTTAAAGCGATTACTTTATTTTGGATTATTGTTTCCGCTGATTGCGCTGAATGTTTGGATGTTTGGAGTAGTACTGACCTATTTCCAACAATTGGTAACATTGTTAATTGTGTCGGCTATTTTAGCATTTCTGCTGGATTATCTGGTGCGTGCATTTGAGCGAATGCAGATTCCTCGGGCGATCGGTATCATCCTTGTATTACTGGCCACAGTGACCTGTTTAGTTGTAGTTGGCGTTACAGTGATTCCAATCCTGATTGATCAGAGTGCGCAACTTTTCAAGAATCTTCCCAATTGGTTGGAGGTCGGCAAATCCCATGGGATGGCGCTAGAAGCCTGGGCCAAGGGTCGCAATTTACCAATTGATTTGCAGGGCTTTACTGGGCGATTAAGTGGGCAAATTGAAAGCCAGAGTCAGGAGTTAGCAAAGCAGGCGTTGGGGTTTGCGATCGGGACATTGTCTAGCTTTATGGATGCCCTGTTAGTAATTGTAATGGCATTTTATATGCTGTTGTATGGCGGCCAACTTTGGGATGGTTTAATTGGAGTGTTGCCCCCGCCATTTGGTAAAGCATTTAGTGTTGCATTACGTCTTAATTTTCATAATTTCTTCTTGAGCCAGTTTGTATTGGCATTGTTTATGACAGTGACATTAATTCCTGTATTTTTAATTTTGAAAGTCCCCTATGCATTGTTGTTTGCATTGTTAATTGGTATTGCAGAATTAATTCCATTTATTGGAGCGGCGTTGGGAATTGGATCGGTAACGGGGTTGGTATTATTACAAGATTTTTGGTTGTCGATGTGGGTTGGGGTAGCGGCGACTGTGCTTCAGCAAGTTCGGGATAATTTGATTGCGCCAAAACTTATGGGCGACTTTACGGGATTGAATCCAATCTGGATTTTTGTCTCATTACTGTTTGGATTAAAAATTGCAGGACTATTAGGTGTATTTATTGCAGTACCGATCGCGGGAACAGTTAAAGCAACGATCGATGCCTTGACTCAGCAACCAGCCATGGCACAACAGGACGAAGCGATCGATGTTTTGGATGAGGAATAGTTGAGATAAGTTGAGTTTAGGACACGGTAGGCTATATATCTACAGATCCGGGTTCGAGATACCGTAGGAAAATAACTTGCTGTGCCCCAAACGCAACGGAATAATTGAATTCACTTCTCTAGATTACTAGATTATTAAATCCCCATTCTTAATTATGTTTATGGAATGGTTTGAATCGTTTCACGGACATAGGCATCTGAAAGAATTAGTCCTTTTTCATGACGCCGTTTGATGTCACTGAGTTGTCGTAATATTTCCACCGCAGTACTTCCAGCCGGAGGAGTTGTGGGAGGTGTTGAAGAGCCTACGCCTGTGTTAGCTTGCGTGCTTCGTCGCTGAGTTGACGGGCAATAGCGGTAGTGGCAATTCCAGTAATTGGCAAGCGGCGGATACGTTGGTATTCTTTGACGAAACGGAACGTTTGATTGCCGTAGTAGCCACTAATAACAAATTTTTTGTTGGCGGGAACAGAGCCAGAGCTACTCATTTCATCTAAAATGCTTGTGCTGGTTTGAGAATCGGCAAGTAACACTATTTTGAGATTGTTCTGGATATCTCGCACCTGGGCATCGACCCTATCATATATGTCCTGACCAATTTCACCCGTCGCTGGAAGTAGCCGATCACATTGAAACTGAAACAAAGCCGCTCGGGTGTACGCATCTAGGGTCGTCGAACTTCGGACGTTAGTGGCACTTGTCGTACTGCCGACAGCCGCCGCATCAAAGACTCCATTTTCATTGCCGACACCAAAAAGTCCACGCGGACCCATGGCGTATCCTAATCCATCAAGATTGTCCCGAAGATGCATCAAGACATCTTGTGTCAATGTGAATGTCATAACGAAAACCTAAAATAAAGTAGGGCAAGATAAATCTTTCTAATATTGTGCCTGGAATTGGGCAAAGCGTCAGCTTATACTCAACGGGTTGTAACGTATTGTATTTTGACCTGCCATCATGCCTGAACCGTCTCCCCAATCATCGCCTCAATCTCCATCTCTCGATAAGTCTAAGAAGTCGTCCATTGCTGAAAATATCAAGGTTTTAGCGATCGCCTTGGTGATTGCCTTATTGGTGCGCACGTTTGTTGCGGAACCTCGATTTATTCCATCTGGATCCATGGAGCCGACTATGTTAATTAACGATCGGTTTATTGCAGAGAAGGTTTCCTATCAGTTTCGTAATCCAATGGCCGGGGAAATTGTAATTTTTAGTGCGCCGGAGATGTTGCAAAAGATGGCGGGCTATAGCAGCGATCAAGTGTTGATTAAACGCCTCATTGGAATACCGGGCGATCGGATCGCAATTCATAAAGGCGCAGTATCGGTGAATGGTATGATGCTGAGGGAGCCTTATATCAAGGAAGCTCCAAACTATGACTGTCCTGGCCTGTCATCAAAGGATTCAGATTTTTGTCAGAGTCTTGCACCGAATAATCTAGACAGCTTTGAAGTGCCGCCGGAAATGTATTTCGCGATGGGGGACAATCGAAATAATAGTTCTGATTCTCATGTGTGGGGATTCTTGCCGAAGAGCAACATTATTGGCCGTGCAGTTTTCAGGTTTTTTCCGCTCGATCGAATGGGTAATCTGTCCTGAATGTTGAATTGTGAATCTTAAATTATGAATGTGGTCGGGGATGCGATCGATTGGTAGAGTTTCCATTTTAGGAATGTTTTACGATGGATTTATTTGATCATCAGCGTGAACTATTGATTGATGCAGAGGCTCCTTTGGCCGCTCGGATGAGACCCCGAACGTTAGATGAGTTTGTGGGACAGGGCGCTATTGTGGGTGAAGGGCGATTATTGCGGCGTGCGATTCAAGCTGATCAATTGTCGTCATTATTGTTTTATGGGCCACCAGGAACAGGAAAGACAACACTGGCGCGAATTATTGCGAATAATACGGAATCTCATTTTATTGCCATTAATGCAGTGCTGTCTGGAGTACAGGCAATTAGAGATGCGATTTCTCTGGCACAAGAAAAGCGTGGACTATATCAACAAAAAACAATTCTATTTATCGATGAAGTTCATCGGTTTAATAAATCCCAACAAGATGCACTGTTGCCTTGGGTCGAAAATGGCACGGTGATTTTGATTGGGGCAACGACAGAGAATCCTTATTTTGAAGTGAATAAAGCATTAGTCAGCCGATCGCGTTTGTTTCAGCTTAAACCATTACAATCCGAAGATTTAAAACAAATTGCTCATCAGGCATTGAATGATTCCGATCGTGGCTATGGCGATCGTCGAGTAGTAATCGATAATGATGCTCTTGATCATTTGGTCAATATTTCTAATGGTGATGCGAGAACATTATTGAATGCTTTGGAGTTGTCAGTTTCGACGACCATTCGCAATGATGCGGGAATAATTTGTATTACTTTAGCGATCGCAGAGGAATCCATTCAGCAACGGGCAGTACTTTACGATAAAGAAGGCGATGCCCATTTCGATATTATTAGTGCATTTATTAAAAGTTTGCGTGGGAGCGATCCGGATGCGGCAATGTATTGGCTTGCGCGAATGGTGTATGCCGGGGAAGACCCAAGATTTATATTTCGCAGAATGGTGATCTTTGCGGGAGAAGATGTGGGAATGGCTGAACCACAGGCGATCGTTGTTGTGAACAGTTGTGCAATGGCATTCGATCGGGTGGGAATGCCTGAAGGTCGATATCCCTTGGCACAGGCGGCTTTGTATTTAGCGACTTGTGCAAAATCAAATAGCGTGATGGGCTTTTTTGATGCATTGGCGGTGGTTGAAAAAGAACGAGAAGCCGAGGTTCCTAATCCATTGCGAGACAACAGCCGAGATCAGGAAGGCTTTGGTCATGGCAAGGGTTATTTGTATCCCCATTCATACCGCGATCATTGGGTGGCGCAGCAGTATTTACCCACAGCGCTTCAGGGGCAAGTATTTTATCAACCTTCAAATCAAGGTTATGAATTTAAAATTGCGAATACCGTAGCGAGACAACGTGAAGCACAATTGGCCGCGATCGTAGAAGCTAACCCAGAACAGCTTTCCACAGGGCCGATCGATCGTCAAACCGACCAATGGCTTCAAAGAACGCTCAGTCAAACAGGTGCGAATTTGGGTGCCGTGTGCGATCGGATCTTTGATAAAGCTCAATTGCAACGACATCATGTGGTGTTAGATTTGAATGCAGGGAGTGGATTGTTAACCTGGGAAGCAGTTCGGCGAGTTCCAGAAGGTGGCGTTTATGCTTGTGGGGATACTGCTCAAACTGTTGCAGCGCTTCAGGAACAGGCTTCGGCATTACCTCAACTCATTCAACCGATCGTGCTGACTGTGTTGAATGGAATAGATGATTTAATTGCGCAATTATCTCCACAACTGAAATTCAATTGTATTCTAGGTCGTAATATTTATCGTAAGTTTTCAGAGAATGCCGTTGAATCACTAAGTCCATTTCTACACTCTTCCGGTCGCTGGATTTTAGCCGAAACTATTCCCCAAGCAGCTCAACGATTATATTCATTTCTCGATCGTAGTGTGATTGACGCTAATTTATACGATCGGCTCTCTAATGCTGAAGAATCCCACTACCAAATCAATGGAGCACAATATTTAGATCTGGATAAATTGAGTCAATTTTTTGTACAAGCCGGATTCGCGATCACGATCGAACAGGTGACATCTAAGACAGAACTCTATGTTTCGGAAGCCTTGTGCGATCGGTGGTTTGGGCTAAACTCAACCTATATTAAACAACTCAGCGAGTATTTAGATCAAACTGAAATTGAGGCCATTCGACAATTGTTTTTGATTCGCCTATTGAAACAAACCGTAACATTTGAAGGAACGATCGCCTACATTACAGCTATGCGTTCTTATGACCAGATATGAAATGACTAACTATAGAGAATCATGAATTATAAAATTCTTTATTTATTCTATTGATTATAGTACGATCGCTTTTTTAAATTGTCTCTAAGATCGTGAACGATCAGCAGTAAGTTTTTCGATCGGAACAATTTCCAACTGCCAATTTTTGGCTTGTTTTAAAGCATTTAATTGACCTTGAGCAATTAGCCAAAGTGTCGTGCGAGTCCGAAGACGGGCGATCGCAACAGGCTTTACACCAGGATTATCTGAAGAGGTGACACCAACACCCCCACAAAAATCGCCTAATTTACCGATATTGACGCGAAAACGATCGTTTACAAAATAATGCTGATTGGGAAGGGGAAATTCGGCATAGACATGATGACGGCCTTTCCAAGGTTGGATGACGATTTTGCTAGGTTGCACCACGGTTGGAGTGATATCAGTAGGGACAGCAGTGGGCCAGGCTTGGGTGCAAGCTGATGCAGCATGAGGACCAGCAGGCAACTCAACGTCATCATCTAAGAGAGCCATTAAGAGACCGCTGCTCATCACGGCGATCGTCAGGACTATGGCAGTACTAGCAGTGGCAAGGGAGAATTTAAATTTCGGCACAGGATGTCAGAGAATAACGGCATTAAAAATAGGAAAGTGTAGTGAACATAGAATGGCTGCTTCATGTGATTGGAGTGTGACGACGACATAGCAGAGGGATGTCGAACCGAAGGAATATTAATATTGGCCAAAGGAATATCGCCGCAAAGGGATGTCGAAGTCCTCTGCGAATTGTCCTATGCTACTTTAAGTCTCTAAATGTTGCAGATCTCGCAAATGCGATCGGAGTCGAGAAGGGTATGGCTGATGTACAGAAAAATTTGGTAGGTTCAGTTCCGATCGATGGGATTCAATACAATGATCAGGGGTTAGTGCCTGCGATCATTCAAGATCACCTAGATGGAACTGTGCTAATGATGGCTTGGATGAATGCTGAGTCATTAAATAAGACATTGGAAAGCGGTGAAACATGGTTTTGGAGCCGATCGCGTCAGGAATTTTGGCATAAAGGCGCAACGTCTGGCCATCAACAAAAGGTCAAAACTATTCGCTACGACTGCGACAGTGATGCATTATTGGTGACCGTGGAGCAATTAGGCGGTATTGCCTGTCATACGGGCGCACGAAGCTGTTTTCATCAAGTCGATGGCACTGTGACTGCACCTCCAGCGGATACCTTATCCCAAGTGTTTGAGGTGATTTGCGATCGGCGCGATCGTCCCGATCCAAAGTCTTATACTTGCAAACTTTTAGCAGGCGGGGACAATAGTATTTTGAAAAAAGTCGGTGAAGAATGTGCAGAAGTAATCATGGCATTCAAAGATAACGATAAGGATGATATTGCTGGGGAAGTGGCAGATTTGTTCTATCACACCATGGTCGGACTAGCGGCACACCATGTCGATATTAAAGATGTCTATCGAAAATTGCAGGCGCGACGAGGGTAGGGGATCTCTCGCCGGTAGGAGATTCTCTTTTTCTCCACAGATTGCCGGGAAAAAGAGAATCTTGATTGTTAATCTTTATTGTTTCTGCGGCAACCGAATCTGTATCCAAGCTCCACCTTCCGGATGGTTGCGGGCCGTGATCGTTCCTTTGTGTAATTCCACAATTTGACGAACGATCGCTAGCCCGAGACCACTGCCACTGCTGGGTTGAAACGGTTGAACGGGGATTCTAGTTAGGGCTTGAGAACGACACGAAAGAGATGTGCTTCCGATCGCTCTCTCGTCTTGACTATACTCGTCTTGACTATACTCGTCTTGACTATACTTGTCTTGACTATATCCGTAGCTTTCAGTGGTTCTAGCGCGCGATGGATCAGCCCGATAAAATCGTTCAAAGATAAAAGGTAAATCTTCCTCTGGAAACCCAACGCCGCCATCAATTAAATCGATTTGAATTAATGTAGCAGTAGTATGCGGTTTTGTATCTAAATCAGTGCTTTTGTTTCCAGTGATCAGGGTGGCATCTTGAATCAAACTAAGCTGAATCAGAATAGGGCATTCGGGCAATGTGTATTTAATACTGTTGTCGAGCAAATTAACTAATACTCGATGTAATCGGGCATCCTCACCTTGAAGCCGGAGCGTATCTGGCCCTTCATAGATGAGAGTAACTCGCTTGACACGGGCGATCGGTTCTAGGGTCAGCCATGCCGATCGAATTAATTCAGGTAAATCAATCACCGTAGCTTTTAAAGGCCGAGTGCCAGCCGTTTCTAAGTGGCTTAGGTCAAGAATTTCCTGAACTAAAGTACTCAATCGAATACTCTCAACCAACAATCGATCGACCCAAGTTCGTAGCGGTGGCTCTAGGCGAGATTGAAGTGTTTCGGCGACGAGACGGATGGAGGTGAGCGGGGTTTTTAATTCGTGGGCTACATCTGATGTCCACCGATCGCGCTGCTGAGACAGATTTTGGGCCTCTGCACGACTTTCTAGAATCACGCCGACTTGAGTGCCCCCTTGAAGCGGTAAAGCATAGGCTCGTAACGGATGAGCCGTCGGACAGGTAACGTAATTAACATCCACAGAGGTTGCATAGTGGTTCCATTGTCGCTGACAAACTTGATTACTCGATCGGGCTTGGTCGATTAAAGAATCCAAGTCATAGGATCGCACCACCTCCATGAGTAACCGAGGCTCATCCATGTCGTAGTCCTGAATATCGAGCAATTCAAGGGCGGGCGAATTACTCCAAATCAATTGATTATCTTCATCCACTTGTAAATAGCCAACGGGTAAGGTCGAGACGATCGCTTTCCAGTCCGAAAGTTGGTCTTCTAAAAAAAGATTACGTTGTCGTAATAGGTTTAGAGAGCGGAGAAGCTGGGACGTGACGGATAAGGATCTGGCGGGTTTCTCGGACGATCGGCGGCGTTTTAACTTTTCATGAGAATTCTCATCGCTATCGTCATGAGAATCGTCATCGCCATCAATCGTACTATTTGGCAATTGAGATCCCAGACAGTCACGACTAGCGCTATTGGTGGCTCGTTGTAAGGTCTTCAACAACCGCATCCGATAAATCAGCAGCCCCAAGCCTCCGATTCCCAACCCTAATAAGAATTCGGCCAAAACGTTTACCTAGACTCCACTCAAATTTCTGGTCAACTAAATTATCGCAAAGGAACCTATAGATTAGCGTACTCCAGCAATACGGTAGATTAGGGCAACCTGCACTACATGTTTAGGTAAATATTTAACCGAGCCGATAGCCGAAGCCGCGCACCGTGACTAAGTGAATGGGACGGCTGGGATCGAGTTCGATCTTTTCACGTAACCAGCGAATATGAACATCCACGGTCTTGCTGTCACCAATAAAGTCATGGCCCCACACCCGCTCTAGAAGCTGATCTCGGGACCATACTCGTTTAGGATGACGTAAAAACAGTTCTAAAATCTTAAATTCTTTAGGAGACAAATTAATCTCGACATTACGGACAATTACGCGGCACTCTTCTGGATACATGCCAATGTCTTGGTAAGAAAGACTAGCTGGAACTTTGGGCGCATTTTCAGGGGTGACGATCGATTCGGGTCCATTATTGTTATTGGCTGAGGAAGGCGGCTGAAACTGGTGCTGGCGACGCAATAATGCACGGCACCGGGCCACCAACTCTCGCATCCCAAAAGGCTTAGTTAAATAGTCGTCTGCGCCCACTTCTAATCCCACTACCCGATCGGTCTCCGTCCCCTTAGCGCTCAGCATCAAAATCGGGACTGTACTGCCCTGGCGACGCAAGAGCCGACACAAGTCGAGTCCATTAATATTGGGCAGCATTAAATCTAGAATCACCAAATCAGGTTGTAATCCCGGCGTACTATCGGGTGGGTTCTGGGGATTAAGGCGAAGAATTTCCAAGGCAATTTTTCCATCTGCCACAGTAGTAACCTCATAGCCTTCTTCCGTGAGGGCAAGGGCAACGGTTTCCCGGATCAGTTCTTCATCTTCGATTAACAGGATTTGGCCTAAACTCATGAATCACTCCGTACGTTAACTCGCCTTAAAAACATGGCTGACCTAAAAATCTGCCTTAAAAATCTGCCTTAAAAATTCACTTTAAAAAATCCATAGCCACACTGGAATCATAAAGAGCAAAACAATGGTGCTAAGGGCAATACTACTCGCAGGCAAGTCCCGATTCATATCATACTCTTCCGCCAGAATTAAGCTTGCAAATGCACTAGGCATTCCCGCCATTAACACCAAGCCCAACCTTACATCGCCCGTCAATCCCAAAAGTGATGTCCCAACGCCCACGATCGCAGGCAACACCACCATTTTCAACCCCACAGGCAACACGGCATTGCGTAAACTTTTCCAACCATTAATCTGAGCCAACCGCAGCCCCATCAATAAAAATGATGTAGGGACAACAAACATTAGGGATGAACTGGTACAGATTTCAACATCCACAGGAAAAGCAGTTCCCCGACTCAGATAGCCAAATCCACAAGCCCAAAGTGACGGCACGGTCAAAATATCGCGTGCCAGAATCCACCCTGATGCGCTGCCTTCTCGTTCGCCAAAGTGGCTGGCAATCAGTACGCCAATGAAATAGGTACCAATAATGTTTTGCGTCAAACTGAAAAATACAGCCCAACTAAAGGCGGATGGCTCTAAAATCATCGGCAGAATCCCTAGGCCCACAAACCCCGTATTGCCTAACATTGCCGCAATAATGAATGGCCCATACTGGCTATGATCGTAGTTTGGCAACAACACAGGAAGCGTCGCCTTTTTAGCCTCGTATCGATGTTTTATCAATTCAACAGACTGCAACGCAACCCAGGCCATCAGTAATCCCACACCCAAGGTGCCAACGGTAATAGCTGGAGCAAGGCCAATTTCTCCAGAGATTTTACAGTGGCGCGACAAGTCAAAAATTTGCCACGGTACCCCAAACCAATACAAAGCGCGTCCGAGCCAATAGGGCGTTTTCTCAGGCAATATCCTCAGCAAAAAAATTCCAAGGGTAACCCAGACAATCAGGGGCGTGTAGGCATGTATCAACGTATCAACCATGATTCTCCGCAACAACGATCGTCATTTTTAAAGTCTAATGTGGTAATTGGGGAAGATCATCGAGTTGGGCGAGGAAATTAAGACTAGGATTGCGCGGATTGCCAGGTCGAAATTTTCCACTGGTTGTTCTGACGCAACAGGGTATATTGCAACGTCAAGTCATCCGTTTCCTGGTCTTTCATGGTACTGCCTTGATAATATTTACGCAGTTCACGAACATTCGCTGTCACCAAGGCTTCGTTAGGATTCGTGGCACTCACCGAAACTTTTTTAATGTCAACCGCATGGTCATATTCCACATATTCACCATCGCGCTGGGCTTGGGATGATATGCGTTGCCACTCGGAAAGTTTCGGCTCCATCAGTGCTATTTTAAGCTGATCGCTCGCGTAGCCCGATCCCATGGCCGCTTTTTTTACGGTGAACCATAGCTCAAGGACTTGTTTTGCGGTGGCATTGGTTAAGTCACCTTGAATTGCCATGGGTTGGCTAGAAGCGGTTGGTAGGGTGCTGACGATCGGGGCTGGAACAGGTTGATTACGGTTGGCATATTCTTTGCTGAGTCGTCCGAGGCCCAATCCGATCGCCATCACACCCAAGCAACCTAGCACCCAAGGAAACCAAAGTGGATACCGCC
This sequence comes from Synechococcales cyanobacterium, assembly GCA_043739065.1. Lineage (GTDB taxonomy): Bacteria > Cyanobacteriota > Cyanobacteriia > Leptolyngbyales > Leptolyngbyaceae > JAAFJU01. The sequence goes on from JAYUEU010000018.1 coordinate 22,604, forward strand.
ATTTAGTGGTGCGACGGGGTGAAACACCTTTGATCCGACGAGGGCGATCGTTTGATTGGGAAGGGCGTGGAGCTTTTACGTTTGGCTCGCTGGCAGCATTATACTCGGCATTATGAATAGCTCCAGCACCAATAGCAGCAACCGTTCCAGCCTCAATAGCACCAACGGCAGGAGTAGTCTCTATCTCTGACGATCTACTTTTTTTAGTATTTTTTGCGTTAGCTCGGTTCTTGCGGGCTGATTGCGATCGGTCTTTGTCTTTAGACTCTGGGATTGGTGTCTCTGAACTTGGGGCTGAGTCTTGGAACTTGAGAGATTCGTGGGCGCGCCCAACAGTGATTTGTTCTAGGGGTGATAGAGTCGATCGGGCCGCATAGCCTAAGCTTGAACCGATCGGGTAAACGGCGGACGTGTCACTCCAAACATCTTCATCACGATCGGCTACCACCGTCACTGGAGGCTGAGTAGGCTCTAAAACATCAGCCGGGAGTTCTTCAAGATACATCTGCACTTGGTCATCAGCAAAGTAGTCTTTCAAGGCCGCATGGCGCTGGGACAAATCGCGAAAATGGGGAAACACTTCACTGCCAAGCCAGCGTTCCGCATAAAGACACAGCCCAGGCAACCAATCGGGAGATCCTTGGGAATGTTCGCGGATGAAGGCGATCGGTTCATATTCTTGGCTGAGTTCTAGAAGGCGATTGGCTTCTTCGGTTTGGCCGAGCAGTAAGGCACAGACAGATTGCTCCAAATGGACATCCTGACGGGCACTCAGTTTGGCCAGTAAATGCTTAGCGCGACGAATCAAGGCGGGCTGATGATCGGCAAATCCACGGGCAATTAGGGCATAAATCGCAAGATAAGTGGCCACAGCCGAGGGACGACGGGCTTCTTCCTCAAATAAGATCTGTTGTTCTTCTGCTGTCAAATATCCGCGCAATTGCTGCACAAATCGCAAAAAGTCGTCAATGCTCAAGCCT
>JAYUEU010000019.1:0-20594 GCA_043739065.1 Synechococcales cyanobacterium
TCCAAGCGCTGTGACCTGTCGTGGTGGCAATTTTTCCATCGATCGTCATTGCATATTTCAAAATGCCAAAGGGGCGTTGATGCAAAATCCGATGAACAAATGCTTCGTTTAGAGTTTGACAGGCATCTTCCTCAACTCCGACAGTGACGGCGATTCCTGCTGCTTTGATTTTCGCAATACCACTGCCCGCAACTTTAGGGTTTGGATCGACCATCCCGACTACGACTCGGCTCACTCCCGAAGCAATCACGGCATCAGAACAGGGCGGTGTGCGTCCGGTGTAGTTGCAGGGTTCGAGGTTGACGTAAAGGGTGGCACCCACTGTGGCTTTATGTGTTTGGCCTTCATAGTCTTGGTTATAGTCTTGGTTTTTATAGGCTTGATTGGCCGATCGCAAGGCAAAAATTTCAGCGTGGGGTTCGCCTGCTTTGGGATGATGGCCTTCTCCGATAATTTTTCCATCTTTGACAATGACGCAGCCCACCATAGGATTTGGAGCAGTATTCCCCATGGCGGTACGAGCGAGGTCTAGACAGCGTCGCATGTAATGACGATCGTTAGCTGAGGATGCTTCTAAATCAATCGCAGGGGTTAAATCAATCACGGCGGACTACCAAGAGGGATCGTTAAACAAATGAATGGTGACGGTTTCAACATCAGGAATGGCCGTAATACAGCCTCGCACATCTTCGCCATTCATTTCTACTTCGCAGGCATTGCAAGATCCGATCAGGCATCCGGTAGGAATACTGATGTTTGCGCGTGTTGCAACCGTGAGCAATGATTCGCCAGGATTGGCTGTGATGGTGATATTGTCTGGAAAAAAGGTGATGGTGCTGGAGTTCATAGGACGATCGTAAATAATTAGCGTAACTTTGAATTATACAAATCTAATTCAGCATAAGTATCTAAATAATGGTCTATTGTCCAACTTATCCCGAATTTTGATGATAGACAATACAGTTTTAATTGCAGGCACTATTTGTTTGGCATTGGATTGATTTGACGTTAACAGAAGAAGGATATGACATAAGCCAATTTTCTACAATTATTTCCCGATCGTTTCCTAGCTCTTTAATATAAATTCAAGCTATGAGATAGTCCCTAAAGTTCATTTTGAGTGGATCAAGCGATGCTCATGGAGAGGCTATGACAATAGTTCCATAATAGTTCAAATGTCTTGCGATCGTATTGTCTTGCGATCGGATTGTTATTGTCCCGAAGTGGAGATGCATGGCATGGTAGAGTTGTGTGCCAAAGAATCGTAAGAAAGAGCTGTGAGGTTGAGGAATGGAATTTGGGAATATTGTTATGCTGATTATCACAATATTGACGGGCAGTGTTGGGCAATTTTTTCTAAAGAAAGGTGCGAATAAATTGGGGGCGGTGTCGGGGAGCAATTTTGGTGGTCATATTTTAGGCATTGCAATGATTCCTGAATTACTCTTTGGCTTGACTTGTTATGCTGGGGGTGCTGTTCTATATATTTTAATTTTAACTCGTGTACCGTTGAGCGTGCTAGCTCCGTCTGTAGCTTTACAGTATGTGATTGCGGTAATGGTGGGAAAATATGTCTTTGGGGACCAGATTCCGGGTTATCGATGGTTTGGGTTGGGACTGATTATTTGTGGGGTAATGTTGGTGCTAATTCCTAACGCATCTTCTACCCAATACAAGTGACATTATTGGAATAGATATTGGAATTGCTGTTGCTCATTGCACCATCGATGACGAGGGACTTTTGGAGTTGACTGACAGCATTCAACGCTTGTTGGTGTCTACTGATGTGGCCTTGGGCTTGGAAAAGTTTAGCCGATTCTTTTAAGTCACGAATGGCACCAATCCGATCGCCTAATTTTGTCCGCGCTATACCTCGATAGAAATAAGCCGCTGAGTCTTGTTCATTCAGTATGATTACATGGCTAAAATCTTCCACGGCACCCATTTTGTTTCCCATGTGCGATCGGGCTACACCTCGTTGAAAATACGCTTGACTGCAATTGGCATCGGCATGAACTGCATAGCTATAGTCTTCTATTGCGCCCATGGGATTCCCTAATTCTGCGCGAATAATACCTCGATTACAGTAGGCTATACTATTGCCAGGGTTAACTAGGATTGCACGGTTTAGATCCGCCACTGCTGCATCTTTTGTGCCGAGTTCATAGCGAACTAATCCGCGATTATTATAAGCAATATCGTGATCAGCATTGATCTCAATCACTTGAGTATAATCAGCGATCGCGCCCTGTTGATCGCCCAATTCATATCGGGTTAAGGCTCGGTTGAAATAGGCATCTGCATCAGTTTCAGATAGAACGGGATTTTCAAAGCGATCGTTCAAACTTTTTATTACCTCACGATCTGTTGTTTTAAGTCCGACAGCTACGCGGGGAAACACGGCACTTTGTAATGCAACGGATTGGAATCCGAGAACGGCATAGCTGCGATCGCATACTAAGAAATTCTCATCGGTTCCTAAGACTTTAAACCGAAATTGGTTGCTGTACTTTTGATTGAGTTCAGTGAACTGGCTAAGTAAACGTTGTAGAAAAGATTTGTTAGTTGGATGATTGCGGCGTTGGTGAATATAGCGCGGCTGATGAATATGTTGGACTTCACCTAAATGGCCGATACCTACATCTAGCTTTCCGCCCCGATCGAGAAATGTACGGAATTTCTGAACCATTGCGCTATCAAGCACTTCACTATCAACCCGTGGGAATACCAACATGAGCTGAGATTTAGAATGCTTCAACGCTTGCTCTAGCAAAATTCGACTATTGGACGAGTGGGACGTTTCGGCATCGCCCGGTTGCAAATCAAAGATCAATTCGTAGGGAACCGAATTCCCTTGGCCATTCGCGATCGCCCCCACTTGACTACCCAAATTTTCAAGGTAAATATCTTGCCGATCGAGCCGATCGCCCAGGAATTTCATTTGATTACAAAGCGCACTGAAATCTAGCATTTCGGGCAAACGATTCATCCAGCCATGAAGCTGTTGTTGTTGTCGTTCCAGAGTTTGGGTGAGGGTTTGGATGCCATCAAGTTGGCCTTTGAGAGGAGTGAGTCGAGCTTCGATTAAGGATTCCAGTTGGGTTTTAAATCTGAGTAAATCGTCGTCAGTCGCAGTATTTTTCTTCGCATCAAGCTGCTGTTGAAGTTGAATTACTGTTTCGCTTAGGGCGGTAAACTTCGCCACTATGTCGGAATTGCCCGATTGTTTGTGAAATGCAATCTCATCATTATTGCGAGTATTACGAATAAAATTCGTCAGGGTTGTGACTTGTTGGCGCAAAATTTTGGTAGTGACACGCAACGGCGCAACGGATTCATCCACATGGTTTACCCGATGACGAAACTGTTCGAGTTCTTCAATCAAACGAGTTATTTCCCGACGAGGTACTAGCTCGGTGACCAGTTGCATCATGCCTTCAAGGTCTTGTTTGAGGCTAGTGGTATCTATTGGATTTGGCATGGCATTGAATCGACGATTGATGTAGTCAATTTGGCTTTGTAGCATTCGCAAGGTGCTGGGTTTGTAGCTGCGGCTGATGTCTTCGAATCCGGTTTGTAAGTTGTTGACCCTGCCTTGAAGCTGTTTTAGGTTGCCATCTGTTTCGCGGAGTTGTTCAATAGATACACTGCGTTGAAGGGTTCCGGTAATCCGATCGATCGATTCTAGGATGCGGGATTGTTGCACCTGAATATCATTCATATTAGTTTTAATTTCGCCGACATCTTGAATTTCAATGGCGGTGATACGTTGATTTAATTGACTGTGAAGACGGTTTAGATTGGCCCGATTTTTTTGCATTAATGTCTTGCGTAGACTGGCGAGATCCCAAAAGGTCGGTAAGCCTTGAATTCGCCGATCGAGAACTTCAAGCTGATGGGTGACGCGTAGATCGACTTGGGTAATTTGCTCTTTGCTTTGCTTTAAGACATTTTGATCCATCCGTTGACGGTTAATCAGGTTTAACATCATGAGAAACGAGACAGGGACGGCGGTGTAGGCAATTTGTTGGGTGGCGATCGATGCGATCGATCCAAGGCCAGATCCCGCGAGGAGTGCATATTCCGTTACGTCGAGCCACTTTTCGTTTTTCATGATCGTTATGATTTCCTGATGAATCTTTGAGCGCAGATTTCGGAGAACGTGTCTAATTACCGATGTATTTCCGCGTTTGACAAATACATCTTCACTTCTCTATACAAGTATTCTGGTCATTCATCAGGATTGTTTAGCTATGATTATCTCGTTATATGAATGTGCGATTTCCACATGTTTTTTCTTCTTTGTCATCAGTGTTTTTACGTAAAGTAGTGATGATCATTTATTTAGACTAGAGATTAGCTGTAGAATGGGAGGGCGAATTTAAAATAGTCTGTAAAATTTTCAAGATCTAGGAGCATACGTTCATCCAAAAATATGATCCGCATTAGTTCACAGAAAATCCTAATTTCTCTCCAGAAGACCACCTATGAAAATCAAACAACATCAATGGACTGTAGAACAAGACTGGCAAGCAAGTAATGCCCAGGACGCAATAGCATTGCCGAATGCCCAACTCGTTTTAATCTTTGGTGAAACCGCAATTCTGAAATTAGGAAAACCCTTGAAATCACTGCGATCGGCCTATCCTAATGCTCACTTTCTCGGCTGCTCTACAGCAGGTGAAATCTCTGATACTCAAATTACAGATCAGCAATCTCTAGTTGCAACAGCCATTCAATTTGACCAGACTACAATTTTTAGCAATGCTATTCAACTTGAACCCCACCAGACTAGTTTTCAAGCAGGAGTAAGATTAGCTCAAACTTTTGAATCAAAAGATTTAGTTCATCTATTCATTCTGTCTGATGGGCTTGCGGTGAATGGGAGTGACCTCATTCGAGGTATTCGATCGAAACTTCCCGAGAATGTGACCTTTACAGGTGGCATGGCTGGAGATGGAACCCAATTTCAAGAAACTTTAATCCTATGGAATAATATTGTTGCTCCTAATTGCATTGCGGCTGTGGGTTTCTATGGCGATCGGTTGAAAGTCGGATACAGTTCTCTAGGAGGCTGGAAGCCCTTTGGTCCCAAGCGTTTGATTACAAAATCTAAAGGTAATATTTTATATGAATTAGATGGTCAATCAGCTCTTGAACTTTACAAAAAATACTTAGGTGATCATGCCACTGGACTCCCCGCCACCGGACTACTGTTCCCACTCAGTTTACAAGCATGTAATGGTGACCGATCCGTAGTAAGGACCATTCTCGCCATTGATGAAACCAATCAGAGCATGACCTTTGCTGGTGATGTCCCTGAAGGCTGCATTGTGCAACTCATGCAAGCTAACGTTGAACGTTTGGTAGATGGCGCGATCAAGGCAGCGGAATCCAGCCTGAATGGAACTAATGGCATTGTTCCAGAATTAGCTATTCTCATCAGCTGTGTCGGTCGAAAATTAGTTTTAAAACAGCGCGTTGAGGAAGAACTTGAAGGCATTCGTGAAGTAATGGGAAAAGCAACTATCTTGACAGGGTTTTATTCCTATGGTGAGATGGGTCCAGCAGAGTTTGGTGAACTCTGTCAATTGCATAATCAAACCATGACAATTACAACGTTACTAGAACAATGAATGTAGCACCATCAGTTTGTCCATTGATTGTCGTGATATTCCTACGCCTCAAATGCATCGACTCCTTCAGCGTCAAATTAAACGTCATCTGAACCATATCAATCCACTACCTGAGTGGGAGAATTTTTTGCAGGCGGTGGATGAGGCTTATTGCCAGTTTGAAGCAGATCACACATTGATAGAACGATCGTTAGAACTTAGTTCACAAGAGCTATTACAATCTAATTCACAATTACAAGGCTTTTTGGATACTGTAGAAGCTCAAGTCGTCGATCGAACTCTCGAACTGGCCCAAGCTAATGCAGAACTGACCGCCACCTTCACTAGTCTTCAGCACACTCAAGTTCAACTCATCCAAGCAGAGAAGATGTCTTCCCTTGGTCAATTGGTGGCAGGGATTGCCCATGAAATTAACAATCCAGTGAACTTCATTCATGGCAATCTGGTTTACCTACGGAGTTATAACAACAGCCTTTTAGCGATCGTTCAACGATTTTTAGAATTCTATGCAGAACCACCGATCGAAATTCAAGAACTCATTGATGATTTAGACCTCGACTACATGACTCATGATTTACCAAAACTCATTGACTCCATGCAACTAGGGACTAATCGTATTAAGGAAATTGTTTTATCATTGCGCAACTTTTCACGAACGGATGAGTCGGAATACAAGCTTGTAGATCTACATGATGGTATTGAGAGCACGATTGTCATGTTGGGACATCGTTTAAATAATAATCTCCAACGTCCACCGATTAAGATTATTAGAGACTATGGCAATTTACCAATGATCGAATGCTATGCAGGTCAAATGAATCAAGTTTTTATGAATATTTTGGTTAATTCGATTGATGCTATAGAAGAAAAAATTATAAATCGGAAGTCAAGAGAACTAGACCAAGCCCCCGATCGCATTGAAATCCAGACTACCTTGATGGATCAGAAATTCGTGAGCATTCGTTTTTCAGATAATGGCATTGGAATTGATCTGGCCACCCAAAAGAAACTCTTTGACCCATTTTTTACGACAAAACCTGTTGGGATGGGAACGGGGATAGGTTTATCTATTAGCTACCAAATCATCACTGAGCAGCATCAAGGTACCATTGAATGTATTTCTTCGATCGGAAAGGGGACTGAATTAATTATTAAAATCCCGATCGTTCAAAAATAATATCATTGGCTCGCATCTCGAAACAAGCATTGTCTGTTTTTCTGTATTCTTTGAGTAAAGGCATGATCGGTATTTATTTGGACTAAAGGAAGTAGAGTAGACAGATTAGGAAATACGATCTGAAATAAGTTCTCAAATTATGAAGAAGTTAGATACATTGATTTTTGATGTCGATGGGACATTGGCCGAAACGGAGCGAGATGGTCATCGGGTTGCATTTAATCGGGCGTTTGCGGCGAAGGGGTTGGGGTGGATGTGGACTGTCAAGCAATATGGCAAGCTTTTGGATGTTGCGGGCGGTAAGGAACGAATTATGTATTATGCCGATCGGTTTATGCCCAATTTTCGATCGCCCACAGATATGAATGCGTTTGCAACAGAATTACACGTATTGAAACAAGGCTTTTATCGTCAATTGGTTTTAGAGGGTTCGATTGGATTGCGGCCTGGAATTCGGCGGTTGATTCAAGAATCGCGAGAATCGGGAGTGAAACTGGCGATCGCAACGACGAGTTCTGTTGGGAGTGTAATGACATTATTGCAAACGGCTTTAGATGCTAATAGTCCAGACTGGTTTGATTTGATTGCGGCGGGGGACATTGTTCCAGCTAAAAAACCAGCCCCTGATATTTATTTGCATGTAATTCGTGAATTAAAACTTGATCCCGAAACATGTTTGGTGTTGGAGGATTCTCAGCCGGGATTACGATCGGCAACAGCGGCAGGGCTTAAGACCGTTGTGACTTGGAATGACTATACGCGAGGACAAGAATTTCGATCGGCGGCTTTAGTGATTGATGGATTGGGTGATGGGGAGAATCCATTTCAGGTGACAGGTGGACAGGCTAGGGATCTGATTGGAGATGCGACATTCTTTGATTTGGATTTAGCCCAGCGATTGATCGAGGCTTAAGAGATGAATACCTATGAACAAATTTATGAAACCGTAAAGCGTGTCCCTTATGGAAAAGTAGCGACCTATGGTCAGATTGCAAATTTGACGGGAATGCAGCGCAAAGCGAGAGTTGTGGGCTATGCTTTATTTCGGGTTGCGCCGGATGCAGATGTGCCGTGGCATCGAGTGATCAATGCAAAAGGAGAGATTTCTGAATCTCCATTTCGTGAGGGAAACGACTATTTACAACGATCGCTTTTAGAATCTGAAGGCGTTGAATTTAATAAGTCAGGTCGGGTAAATTTTAAACAATGTCAATGGCAACCAAATTCTGAAGAACTTGCACACTTTCAAACTATTGAACTTGAAAATATTACACATGTTGAAAATACCTCAAGTCAAGAGTGATGCCATCATGCGATCGGCTTGTCCTGCATAGCTACCGCCAAATAAATTGTAGTGATTTAGAATGTGATAGAGATTATAAAGTATTTTTCGTTTAGCAAATCCAGGGGCGATCGGATAAATCGATTCATAGCCTTGGTAGAAGGTTGAACCAAATCCACCAAATAATTCTGTCATTGCTAAATCTACTTCCCGATCGCCCCAATACACTGCTGGATCGAAGATTACGGCTTCTCCCGTGACCAATGCTCCTACATTTCCACCCCAAAGATCTCCATGGACTAAGGATGGTTTGGGTGAGTGGTCTTTGAGTATTGTGGGAATTGCATCAAGGAGTTGATTGGCATAGATAAAGTTTGCACCTTTTTCAATTGCGAGATTAAGTTGATAGTTAATACGGGTATCTCGCCAAAATTCGATCCAATTTGTAGTCCAGGGATTGGGTTGAGCTGTTGTCCCGATCGTATTACTAATGCCCAAACCAAATGCTGTTGATCCTGAAACTGAATGAAGTTCAGCTAGCTTTATTCCCAGTTCATAGCGCGTTTTCTCAGTCAGTGCGACTAGCGACAAATACTCTAATACCAAATAAGAATAGGATTCGGCTGTTCCTGTACAAATTCCCGTACAAATAGAGGTTGGCACGCGAATGGTGTGGGTATTGGCAATTTGGTTCAGGCCATCTAGTTCTGCTTCAAACATGGTTCGCCGATCGGACTGATTAATCTTGACAAAATAGGTACGATCGTGATCTGTGATTTTATAAGCTTGATTAATGTCTCCGCCGTGGAGGACTTGACTTGTTTTAATCTCGAAGCGTTGTTTAATGGTGTTGCTAACATCATCTGCGATCGACTGTGCAAGGATTTTAGAGAGCATTTTGGCGATTGAATAGAGGTTATTTTAAATTATATAGACTAGGTGCTTTCCCGATTTGGGTTCTGTCTACTAAGCTAGTAGAAGAGCAGATGAATTAGGGATTAGGGACGATGATGCAATATGAAGTCGCTTGGGTGAATAGTCTTGCACAAGTCTCACCAGAGGAGTGGGATGCCATGGCCATGAAGCTGGCGACCCCGTTCTTGACTTGGGCTTGGTTGCGGAATATGGAAACGTCCGGAAGCACCACCGCAAACACAGGTTGGTTGCCGAATCATTTGATTGTGCGAAAGGACGGACAACTGGTGGCGGCGGCTCCTTTATATGTCAAAGGGCATAGTTATGGTGAGTTTATATTTGATAATCAATGGGCCGAGCTTTCCGAGCGGTTGGGACGGGACTATTATCCGAAGTTATTGGGAATGTCGCCCTTTACTCCAGCGGAAGGCTATCGTTTTTTGATTCATGAATCTGAAGATGAGACGATGCTGACGCAGATGATAATTAATGTAATCGATCAATTTTGTGTTCGTAATCAGCTTTCAGGCTGTAATTTTTTGTATGTTGATCCGGCGTGGCGATCGCAATTGGAGTCACTAGGCTTCAGCATTTGGCAACACCATGGTTACATTTGGGGTAATAATAACTATAAAACGTTTGATGACTATCTCAAATCATTTAATTCAAATCAAAGACGTAATATCAAGCGAGAGCGCAAGTCCATTACTGAATCTGGAATACAGTTTAAGGTTTGGACAGGGGATGAGATTCCGTCCCATTTATTTAAGCGAATGTATGAATTTTATGCGGATACCTGCGATAAATTTGGATGGTGGGGGAGTAAATATTTAACTCAGGCATTCTTTGAGCAGTTAGAATCAATTTGGCGACATCGGGTTGTTTTCTTTGCGGCCTATACTGAATTTGATGATCATAATCCTGTGGGCATGTCCTTTTGTTTGAGAGATGGCGATCGGTTGTATGGTCGATATTGGGGTTCGACAGTAGAGGTTGATTCGTTGCATTTTGAAGCCTGTTACTATCAACCAATCGAGTGGGCAATTCAAAATGGTATTCGTCAATTTGATCCGGGTGCGGGCGGCAGACACAAGAAGCGGCGTGGGTTTCCGGCGGTGGTAAACTATTCATTACATCGTTTTTATGATCCCCAACTGTCTCATATTTTGCGAAACAATATCGATCGGATTAATGCCATGGAACAACAAGAAATTGAGGCGGTGAATGAGGATTTGCCGTTTAAGGTCGTGCCGATTGCCTTGGATGAGAATGTATAGCGGCTGAAGAACAAATTCTATTTTTGAGGTATTTTCGTGACTAGCTTTCAAGATGCAATGACTCCTATTCCCTTTGAAGCAGCCCAGGCGATCGATAGTAAGCTTTCTAATCGATTTATTGAACTGGATGAAAAAGGCTATTTTTTGATTTATCTCGATCGAGATCAGGGTTTGATATGTGCAGATTTATATAGCAATACTATTGACGATCGAGGGATTGCCTGTGATCCGGAGACGGGTGAGCCATTGCCTTGCGATAAAAAGATTGTACGGCGATCGGTCCTTCAATTTCAGGGACGAACCGCAAAAGTACTTTGTATTGAGATTTTTGAGAAAGCAGAGAATGATGTGATTTCGCGATTAGAACATGCGGCGTATTTGGGGCGTGAGTTTGTGCGGGCGGAGATTGCTTTGTATTCAGGAGATGAGTATGTGCAGGATTAAATTTATTAGAGCATTTGATTGAGGGATAATGACGATCGTATTCCTAAATCATTGATTCATAGCAAATAGATCTAGAAATTTTAGGTGTTCATGAGTCCTGCGATCGTTGCCAAAATATTTGATCGGTTTTTCACCCCTAAACCCGTAAGAAGTGGGACAGGCTTGGGATTAGACCTTAGTCATCAAGTTAGTGTTGCACAACATCGCGGACGACTATTTTGTACTTCAACTCCAAATGTAGGAAGCGAATTTACAATTATTCTACCAACTTCTTTTACGAACTTCGTCGGTGAGAACAAACAGGATATATTGTGATATGGAGTGTTAATTCAGCCGCTTCGGATCAATGTAAAATGTCAGAATTAAGGAAAATACCGGATAAGTGTATACGTTGTGCTGCACTTTCGGCATTGCAAGCAAAAACATTACATAGCGACACCTGTTGGGATTATAAGGTTTGCCCGAGTCGGAGGTCTTATATCAGACATCGCGATCGGCGCAATAGTCAACGCAGCCGAAAACGAAGTGCTGAGTTAAAAACATTAACTGTAGATTCTTTGCCATCAATTACCTATGCCATTTTGATTTTGTATCGTGGAATAGGAGATAGTCCAGTGCATGGGATTACTGTGGAGGTTTGGCAAGATCAAGAAAAGATTGCTCAAGTTACTCCCATTCATTGTTTTCAAATGGTCCCGTCTCAAGTTCATAACTATGTTCAAAAACTCCTAGAGCTTTTAGGCAAACATTATGGCATTAAAAAATTCGCCAGTTTAGTCCGTCTCGATCCCAATCTCTGTCCTATTCAAGATTGTTTTTTGCGTTTAAAGGTTAACTAATGACCTTTGAAAAATCCCAGGTAAAGCAGCTTGAATTGAGTCTTTGGAATGTGTTGCGATCGGCTACTGAAGATCCTAGTGCCGCCGAATTCTCTACTATTTGGCAAGCATTGGATAGTGCATTGTTGGATTTATCGATTATTGAACAATTAGAAATGTCTTCAAGGGCGATCGCAGAAGTCACAGATATTTTTAAAGTTCAGGCGGGATTAATCTTTGAATTATTAGATGCAACAGTTACGACGGATGGGCCAATTATGGGAAGTGATGCTTTCGATCGGTATGTCCGTCAATCTATGGATATTGATTTTGATGGTTATATTGAAAAACTAGAACCACTTGAGCGATCGCCTAGGTCTAATAGGTCTACGCCACAAAATGATGAGTTCTATTCTCAAGTACAGTCGGTAGATAAAACCACATTAATCGAGTCATTACACGAGGAAATCATATTATCAGATACGTTATCAGATGCAGCAGTCCGAGAGTCCGTGATGGCGGTGGCGCATGGGGAAGATGTTTCAGAATGGCTCGCAATTATTCGATCGTTTTTATTAAGGGAAAATAAGACGATCGAATTTCAATATTTGCTCACACAGCTCGATCTACCATGGGTAGAAATTTGGCTAGGATTGCTTTTAGGTGGATATAAATTAGGCCGAATTTCTAAATCATGCCAGATTCCAGAAGATTTTTATGCCGTATCGGGCCTATTAGTTAAGCTTTGAGCTATATCAGATTTTTGTGGGTAAAATAAATATACGTCTTGAATTTAATTAAGGTGACTTATGAGCATTATTACAGGTCTATCTGGCAATGAAATCTTCTGCCTTAAGCGTCAGGGCTTTACACCCGGAGATCTGGTAATTGGGAATAGTGTAATCTCGTTGGGTGTAGTCAATACGATCGGGTCTGGTATTCAAACTTTAATTGGCGGCGAAGTCACCCCCATTACGAAACTGATTCATGAAGGCCGACAACGCGCTTATGCTCGGATGGTGAAGGAGGCTACGCATCATGGCGGCATTGGGATTACGGGGGTATCCAATGAATTGATTTTTCATGGCAGCAATGTCGAATTTCTGTCCATTGGTTCTTGTATTCATCAGGCAGGCGATAAAACGGAGCATTTAGAATTTTCTAGTTCTGCGGATGGGCAAGCGCTATATTGTCAGATTGATAGTGGATTTAAACCGCGTCAATTTGTATTTGGGAATGTGGCTTATTCGATCGGCTTAGGAGGCGGGCTGCTCGGCGGTTTAAAAAGTCTGGCACGGGGTGAAATCAAAGAATATTCTCGCATTTTTAATGAGACTCGTCATTTGGCCTTGAAGCGCATTAAAGATGAAGCACGACAAGTGGGTGCCAATGCAGTAGTGGGAATTACTACTTCAATTATTCCTCTAGCTGCTATGCAGGAAATGGTCATGATCGGCACGGCTTCCCATCATCCTGCGCTCCCAGATGTTTATCGACAAAATCCTATTACCAGTGACCTAACCAATGAAGAAATGTGGAATCTCGTCAATGATGGTTATATGCCAGTGCAGTTGGTGTTGGGTGTTTCAGTTTATTCTTTGGGTTTAATTGGGAGCATTGTTTCATCCTTCAAATCATTGGTACGCGGCGAAATAAAAGAACTCACAACTTTAATTTATGAAGCACGGGAAGAGGCGTTGAAACATATTGAAGAAGATGCACAACGGTGCGGTGCAGACCTGGTGGTGGGTATCAAAACCTATGTGTATGATTTGGGCGGTGGTATTATTGAATTTATGGCGATCGGGACTGCTATCAAGAAAATACCGAATGTCCATACACTTTCTGAAAACCTAATTCCTCAGGCGATTATTCGAGATCAAGATACTTTCATTCGCACAATTCCCAATGCTTCTATATCTTCTCTAAATCAGCCTAAAAATAATTCAAGCGCAGTAGGTGTTGCAGTCGGATTCGTTCCATTGGTATTGTATTTCTTATGGATTTTCTTCAAAGTAGTATCCCATTTTTAGTTTCAAGCTATGACCAATTCAGCGCCGATCGATTTATCGTTTTCATTTCCTGCTATGGGCTGTGGCACTTGGGCTTGGGGTAATCAAGTTCTGTGGGGTTACGATGCCAGTATGGATGGTGAGTTACAGCAGGTTTTCGATCGGTGTGTGGCCAATGGTGTGACGTTTTTTGATACAGGTGATTCCTATGGGACGGGAAAACTAAAGGGAAAAAGTGAACAGTTATTAGGGCAATTTAGTAAAAAATATAGTGGTGAGAATGCTAATGAAATTTGTCTTGCGACTAAACTTGCGCCTTATCCTTGGCGATTAACCAGCGGGTCTATTTTACAAGCAGGGAAGGGTTCGATCGGTCGGATGGGACGGATTGATTTGGTTCAATTACATTGGTCTACAGGAAATTATGCACCTTGGTTAGAAGGTTCTTTGTTAGATGGTTTAGCAGAACTCTATGAGCAAGGTTTAGTTCGGGGTGTTGGATTGTCTAATTTTGGACCGAAACGATTGAAGCTAGCTCATAAACGCCTACGATCGCGGGGCATTCCTCTTGTTTCACTCCAAGTTCAGTATTCACTGCTTTCAACGTATCCCGTGACAGAGTTGGGATTGAAAGATTTATGTGATGAATTAGGAATTAAAATGATTGCCTACAGTCCATTATGTTTGGGGCTTTTGACTGGTAAATATGATGTGAAAGGCCCATTTCCCAAAGGACTACGAAGCTTTTTGTTTCCTCAATTGTTACCAAAAATGACAGGATTATTAGATTGTTTGAATGATATTGCATCACAGCGCGAAAAGACTATTTCTCAAATTGCCCTAAATTGGTGTATTTGTAAGGGAACAATGCCAATTCCAGGAGCTAAGTCCTTAGTCCAAGCGGATCAGAATATTGGAGCTTTGGGATGGAGTTTGGATGATGGTGAGGTAGATGCGTTGGACAAAGCCGCAGCCGGGTGCGATCGGAAGATGATCCAGAATATTTTTCAATCACGCTAATCATTTACTTCTCTATTCTGATAGCCTCTTATTACGGTAAATAAGGATCTCACCTTTGATGATGGGAGAATCTTGACGATCTAATCGCTCAAACTGTGCCGATGTCTCTAAAAACCAATAAAGCTGTTCTCCGAATTGATCATTACCTCTTTTGTTTCTCAAAGACGGATAAACTACAGAAGGCGATCGGGCAAGAATCACATAGTCAGCAGATCGAGATTTTTTCTTGTAAATCTGAAAATTATCAACATTCTCACGATTCAAATCTAATCCTATCGCTTCAAAGACTTGAATGTGATTGAATTGAAACCCAAGGCTTAAATTCGTTGGATTTAGGAAAGAGGTTGAAGCTGGGATGAAGATTTTTTGTTTAGTCGTATTTAATGATAATTGACCTATGGGTTGGAATTTTTGAATTATTTGTTCTAAAGACTCATTATATTTTTGACTCTCTGAGGCTGGTAAAAGTGTTATGCCTCCGCCTACAAATGGAAAGCTCTTCCATTGAAACCAAATTACACTAGAAAGTATAGTGACACATAACAATACATTAAGAGTTATAGAAACATACTTTTTTAGCCAATAATTCAGAATTTCTAACCAATAAACCATTGATTGATAACTAAAAATTAAAAGTAGAGCTGTAACAATGAGTCCTAGAAAAGGTGATTTGGTACTGGGAATGGTTACAGAAGCATAAGCCACTAGGAATGTTAAGACTGCGGCAATAACTTTTTGAGCTAAATGTCGTTTTTTTTTGATAAATTACAGCAGCCAAGGTGATAGTCAACAGAATAATATCAATCCAAAACCAAGCGCCCATCATCCAGCCGCCTCGCCCTGTCAGGTAATAAAGAAGAGAATACGCGGGAGAAAATAGGGGTATCCATATTTCTCGATTTGCACTAAAAACGACTGCCTGAATATAATTTAGTGTATATTTTAGCCCTCCAAATAAATAGTAAGGGCTAACCAAAACCAAACTCATGCCAATCAGTTTTATATTGTTTAGTATGAGTCGTTGAAAAAAGGAGGTCTTCTTGAAACGGCTGATATCTTGCCAATCCAAATCTGTAATGATTGACAAAGAAAGCGCGGTCGTTCCGATTAATAGAGTTATGGGAAATATAGATGGTTTACAGAGTAGCCCCAAAGCCAATAGACTGCTAATAATAAATTTATGAGTACGATCAGGCGATTGCCAATTCAATTGAAAGCAGCAAACCACAAAAAAAGACATGACAATACTACATAAGATGTCAGGACGAAATTCCATAACAACATTAGCCATGAGCGGATATGTGAGCGCTGTTATTGGCAGAAGTAAGCGTTGATAAAGAGGTAATTTTCTCGCTAATAGATCTAAGCCAAGCAAAATCCCAAAGACTAATATCCCATTTACAGCATAGGGTGCCCAGACTTTAAAACCAAATAAGAGAAATCCAACAAAAGCGATAAGAACCATGACTGGAGAATGGGCGATCGGAGCTGAGATGAGTTCACCCACTCCCCCTTCTCTGAAAGCATTTGCCTAAACAGCACCCTGTAAAAGATAAGAAACATCGTCATATACGGGTGGGAGTGACAATTTACCTCGAACTATCGATTGCGAGATGTTGAAATAAGTAAAGGCAATGGCGATCGTCCCCCACCAGAGCAGCCGAAATCCCAATACATGAATCGGCATTTTGATTACATTTTGATAGTTCAACATCTCAACTCAGACCATATATTCTGCATTTCAATCGGGAGCAGATTTGTCGCTAACAATTAAATTGAATTCATCACCGTGCTGAGATCCGACCATTGTTTTGTTCTGCATACATCGCACGCAACACTAACGCCGGATCAACCCACTGGCTAGCATATTTCAGCCCCCAATGGAGATGAGGTCCAGTAGTTCGTCCTGTCATGCCAACCCGGCCAATGCGAGTTCCAGCGGGCAATGTTTGACCATCGTAAATCTTAGTTCCCCCTTCACGATCGACAATATATTTGCCTTGAGCATCGTGACCCGCGAACCCGCGCATATGACAATACACATGCTCCCACTGACCCGACTCAATCACCACGGATGTTCCACAGGACGAATTATCCGAAACCTCTACCACCTTACCCGCCCACCAGTTTCGGATATAACTGCCTTCCGGTGCCGCCATATCGAGACCCCGATGAAACTGAGAGCTGCTTCCGGTGCCGTCTGGAGACGATCGGTAACCAAATGGTGAGGTGTAGGTCTGAAAGTTTTCCACCGGGAACGACGCGCCCAGCCAGCTCCCGCCCATAGCGACTTGATTGGCATCCAAGGCGTTGACGACCACGTTCGATGAGATGATTATGCCGAGAGTCGCCAATACTCCTATAAGAGCAAAAATAATGCGTTTAGAAATAAAGGAAAGATTGGGAATCGGGGGGAAAATAAAATGCTTCATGCTGTGTTGAGTAAATCAAAGGGGCTGCTTGTCAAAATCAGAGTACGTATCCCAAATCTACGGATAAATTGAGACTAGTACAGATGAGATTTATTTAATCACAGAATTAATAATGTGAATCAATAATTTGGCTCTAAACTAGTCCTCTGTTCCCAACGAAAGATTCTAATCCGGTAGCTTTACGTAACCTCAAATCGCATTCTCTTGAATGCAACCCCTCATAGATACCCGAAGCTTAAGGAAATTAATCACATTTCTCAAATAAAAATACTTCAATAAAGAACTGTAATGTTCTATTTCTCTAGAGCAATACAAATTCTGCTAGTCCCAAATAAGTAATTCCCTGTGGTGTTATGTCGAACCGACAGGGCAATACTTCTAACCCAGATTTGACGGCCTCTCGTAGAAGTTGGCCATACTTCGGGTCACGATCGTCGCCGGGAGAAAATCTGTCGCAATCTCCGCGATTGATGAAATAGAGCATGACGGCTCGGGCTTCGGGAATGATACTAACCAGTTCACGAATATGTTTTTGGCCACGGGTTGTGACGGTATCGGGAAAAATTGCGAGGGTACCGTCAGTCCAGGTTGTGTTTTTAACTTCAATGTAAACAGGTTTGTCGGTCGTATCTAAGACCAGATCAATTCTGCTTTTTTCCTGACCAAAGGCTACTTCCGATCGAATGCTGACATAATCACTCAATTCAGCAATAACTTTTTGTTCGATCGCAGCTTTGACGATTTTATTAGGTAAGGCAGTATTCACACCGCACCAGATAGGGCGATCGTTGTCATTAACTTCAATGAGTTCCCAAGTGTAGGCAAGTTTACGAGTTTTGCTATTACTTTTGGAGACCATAACGCGATTGCCGAGAATACATACGCCCGTCATGGGTCCAGTATTAGGGCAATGGGCGGTGATGAGTTCACCTGTTGTCAGTTCGATGTCAGCGAAAAAACGTTTGTAGCGGCTAATGAGTTTGCCTTCAAATAATGGTGGATAGGTGTAAATCTGAGTCATGTTTCTTTGGGCTGAATTTGTTCTTTTCTTGCAAATCCGATGGTTTCCGATCGACCAAAGGCTATTGCAACAATGTAGGCTAGAAATCCATTGAGATTAGTGAATGGTGGCATGAACAATGGTAAGAGAATGAAAAAACGATCGCGATTATTCTTCACTCTAGGATACAAATGTAAAAATAATGGAATATACCAAACTAATCCCATAATCCATGCACGAGGATTCACAAAATTAATCACATTCAATATTGCATAGAATTGATAAGTCAGATCAGTACGTCGTGTTACTCGTAACAGAATCGCTAATAAAATTGAACCAACAATAAAACAACCGATCGTATTATTCAGCAACAGCGGATTCATGAAGCCATTAGCAAAATCCTGCATCGCAAACAATCCATTGCCTTCGATTGCCTGTACCACATTATTCACCACACGCTGTCCGTGCGTAGTTACCGTTTCTGAACTTGTGATTTTGCCAAATAAACTAGGGATCACAAACTGAAAAAAGTGAAGATAAACTGAGGGTTTGAAATATAGCAGTGGCAAAGAAAATAGAATTAATGTACTTGCAATAGAATAAGCTGCAATTCTAAATTTGCGCTTGATCAAATAATAAATAATGACGATCGCAGGAAAGATTTTAATGCAAATTGCAAGTCCTAAGAGCAAAGCTGATTGCACAAGCTTCTGACTACGATAAAGATGAAATGAAAGCCACGTCAGCAATACAATGACTAAGTCAATCTGTCCACGTTCAAATGTTGCAAGTAACGGGAAGCTACAAGTCACAAATAGAAAAGCTTCTCCTGGTGTTGATAGGCCATCATTCCGTTTCTTAGCAAAGAGTAGGCACAACCCAATCAAACTTAGTAAGATTAATGCACTAAATACAATTTTTGCCGTTCCATAGGAGAAGAATCCTAGTGGTAAAAATAATAATGCTGCCAATGGCGGATAAATAAATCCAGACGCGATCGCATCTTCAGCATTAATGGCTGCATAGAGTTCAGGAAATTGCGTGACAGGATTTAAATAAGGATCGAGATTCAATAGGACCGATCGGGCTGCCACATAAAATGCCCGAAAATCGATCTGATAGGCCGATAGTAAGGTGTAGACGAGAAAGCCGATCGGTAAAAAGTAAATAAGTGGATTGTCTGATCGATTACTAGAGAAATTGCTGGGACGATCGGCTTTGTCCATGGGATTAACATCAGATTGCATAACATATTTTTTAGTTTATTTCGATATATCCCGATCCCCCTAAATCCCCCTTGTGAAGGGGGACTAAGAATTAAAATAACTTTCAATTCAATTTCTGGTCCCCCCTTACTAAGGGGGCTAGGGGGATCGAGCCTCTCTAAATGCCCAAGCGTTGATAAACTTGGTCGAGATTCTTCAAATGATGACTCGCATCAAAACAATCTTCAATTTCCGCTGCATTCAAATGAGTCTGAACTTTCGCATTCTCCTCAATACGCGCCCGGAAATTGCCGCCTTCCACATTCCATTCTGTATGGGCACAACCCTGAACGATCGCATAAGCTTCTTCACGATTCATACCTTTGCCAATCAATGCTAATAGCACTCGTTGACTGAACACGACTCCGCCATAGAGATTCATATTGCGTTTCATGTTTTCGGGATAGACCAATAGGTGTTTCACCAATTCAGTAATCTCGTGAAGCATAAAATCGGTCAAAATGCAGGCATCTGGGAACGCTACACGCTCGACAGAACTATGGGAAATATCCCGTTCATGCCATAGCGCCACATTCTCCAATGCCGACACTGCATAGCCCCGTACCAATCGAGCCATTCCCGTCAAACGCTCCGATCGGATTGGATTCCGTTTGTGGGGCATGGCCGATGAACCTTTCTGACCTTTGGAGAAATACTCCTCCACTTCCAGAACATCTGTGCGCTGCATATTACGAATTTCGACACTGAATCGTTCAATAGATGCTGTGACTAACGCCAACGCATTCATGAAATCAGCATGACGATCGCGGGAAATCACCTGAGTCGAGGCCGGGTCTGGCTGCAATCCTAACAACCGACAGGTAATCTCTTCAATTTTTGGATCAATATTGGCATAGGTGCCGACGGCTCCCGAAATTTGACCAATGGCGATCGTTTTCTTAAGGATGCAAAGGCGATCGCGGTTCCGCAACATTTCTGCCAGCCAACCCGCGAGTTTGAACCCAAAGGTAATTGGCTCGGCGTGAATTCCGTGCGATCGGCCAATCATAATCGTATTACGATGCTGCTGAGCCTGATAACGAATGGCTTGAATGCAGGCTTCTAACTTGGTCATGATCAAATCAAGACTTGCAACCATCTGCAACGATAGCGCCGTGTCCAGCATGTCAGAACTGGTCATACCGAGATGGATATAACGACCTGCATCTCCGACGTATTCATTGACATTGGTCAGAAATGCAATCACGTCATGCTTGACTTCTTTCTCGATTTCAAGCACACGGGCAATATCAAATTTTGCTTTCGCCTTGATCTCCGTGACGGCTTCCATCGGGATGTATCCGAGTTCTGCCTGA
>JAYUEU010000020.1:0-11811 GCA_043739065.1 Synechococcales cyanobacterium
GAACCGATCGTTGGCAATGTGATCCTGTAGACCATCCGCCAGGTGATGGGGTAGGTAATCTAATATCCAGCCAACCCCCACTAGCTACACGCTTGACGAACTGTTTTACCTTTGAAATACCCAATCCACTCGTACGGTTTGGCTTCAACAAATTTGCCTTATCACTCACCCAGACTGACATGATTGCTCAGCTCAAACGAATTAAAGTCGTCGCAGAACAACTCCAGCGCACCTAACATTCCTGATCGAGCTTTCTGGTCGAGGATCGATCGTTACTTAGATATTATTGAAATCCTGCTGTTTGGACACAGAGGGTCACAGCCCCTTTCAAGAAGTATGATTTAAAGAAGGAATTGTTCGAGGGCTATCCTTTTCAACTGGAAAGCCTATAAAATAAGGCTCCTACCCGTTAGGGTTGATTGGGTGCGTTGCATTTTATATCCATACCTATACTGAGAAATACTGAGAAAAGTAGGATTATTTCCTGATTTGGGCTAAACATTCCGTTAATTCTTACAATTATTGAAGACGATATTTGATTTGTCTCGTGATCTGATCCATGAATCATGTGCACAGATTAATAGCTACCCAACTCTCAACGGTGTTCCCTCTTGAACTACTTAATCCAGCGACCCGAACCCAATTCCGTTACTAATTTTGTGTTTGACTCCATTGAATCTGCCTTAGCTGATCTGAAAATCGGCAAGTCTGTTGTTGTTGTCGATGATGAAAACCGCGAAAACGAAGGCGATCTGATTTGCGCAGCACAATTCGCCACCCCCGATATGATTAATTTCATGGCAGTCGAGGCACGCGGGTTGATTTGCCTTGCGATGATGGGCGATCGGTTGGATGAGTTAGATTTGCCGTTAATGGTCCGTGAAAATACGGATAGCAATCAAACCGCCTTCACCGTCAGCATTGATGCCTCGCCTGCTGTGGGTGTGACCACCGGAATTTCGGCGGACGATCGTGCCCGCACCATTCAAGTCTCGATCGACCCCAAGACCAAACCCAGTGACCTACGTCGTCCCGGTCATATTTTCCCATTGCGCGCACGGGAAGGCGGGGTACTAAAGCGGGCGGGGCATACCGAAGCCGCCGTAGATTTATCTCGACTGGCCGGGTTGTATCCAGCAGGTGTGATTTGTGAAATTCAGAATCCTGATGGATCAATGTCCCGTTTGCCCGATTTGGTCACCTATGCCAAAGCAAGAAATCTGAAGCTGATTAGTATTGCAGATTTAATTAGCTATCGTTTGCGACACGAGCGTTTTGTCCAACGCGAAACTGTGGCCAATCTACCCTCACAATATGGCCAGTTTCAAATCTACGGCTATCGCAATTCTCTGGACAATACTGAACATGTGGCGATCGTTAAAGGAAATCCTGAGCAATTCTCCGATTCTGCGGTGATGGTGCGGGTTCATTCTGAATGTTTAACAGGCGATGCCCTGGGTTCTTTGCGGTGCGACTGTCAGATGCAGCTCCAAGCCGCCATGAAAATGATTGACTTGGCAGGTCAGGGCGTGATTGTCTATCTTCGTCAAGAAGGACGTGGAATTGGTTTGGTGAATAAGCTCCGGGCATACTCGTTGCAGGATATTGGGTTGGATACCGTCGAAGCCAATGAGCGGCTTGGGTTTCCGGCTGATCTGCGGGACTATGGGGTGGGCGCACAGATTTTGAATGACTTGGGCATTAGTAAGCTACGGTTGATCACTAATAATCCTCGTAAGATTGCGGGCTTGAAGGGCTATGGCATTGAGATGGTCGATCGGGTGCCGTTGTTGATTGAGGCAACGGATTACAATGCGAGCTATTTAGCCACTAAAGCGGAAAAAATGGGCCATTTATTGGTAAGTAACTACCTAATGACCTTGGCGATCGATTGGAAAGATGAGCCACCTACTTTGGCGGAACGGTATGAACGTCTTGAAAAAGTCAAATTTTTGTCACGCGGCTTTGGCCTGATGCTGGACGAAGAAGTGAGACCGATGGCCGCATCAATTTTGGGAACGGAGAAAGGATTAGTTGTAAATCTTGGCACCGAACGCGGCGAAGAGATGTCTGAGACTTGGTTTCTTGAACCAGAAAACACCTATATCGAGTCGATCGTAAATCTGGTCAGCCAACTCGCAAAATGGGTGACGATCGAAAAAATCTCATTGTTGTTATCCGATGGTCGCGATCCGTTGCTTGGTTTACAGGCTCAAATTGACCGTCGATCGTTGGATATGGCAGATGTCCGATCGACCTTGGAAGGGCCATTGGAGACACAGTTGGTTTATAGCTTTGGGCCAATTAGTGTTTAGAAAAAGGAGTGGTGTCTAGAAAAAATCTTTACCCTTGTAGACATCCTTATAGAAATCCCTGTAGATATTCCTTAGCTTCTAATTCAATTGCAGCACAGGAGACTCTTCAGGGGCCTGACTATTGGATGTGGCCACTTCCAAAGGTTGAGCTTCATACACATTCAAATCAAACCAAAAGGTTGTCCCAACCCCCACTTCGCTAATCAGATTCACCTGACTGCGATGTTTTTCTTGAATGATATTCCGAACAATTGATAGCCCGAGACCCGTGCCTTCTAGAGTATGAACCTGATTTTCGACTCGGAAAAATCGTTCAAAAATATTGGCCTGAGCCTCGGGTTCAATCCCAATTCCGGTATCTGAAATCTCGACTCGTACTAGTTGTGTATTGTTTTCTAAATCGTATTCATCCGTCAGATAGGTCCGAATGGCAATGCGTCCGCCAGATTGGGTGAACTTCATGGCATTGCCGACCAAATTGGCTAAAACTTGCACAATCAAATCATAATTCCCAGTCACTATTGGTAAATTTGCTTCAATATCCTGAACCAGTTCAATATTTTTATCCTTAGCATTAAGTTGATATGTCCGAAGCGTTTGCTCGATCGCCGGACTGAGGTCTAGAGCATCCAGAATGTAGGTTCGAGACGATTCAAGACGAGTTAGATCTAAGACATCATTGACTAATCGAGTTAGCCGATCGGTTTCATGGTTTGCAGTTTCTAAAAACTCCTTTCGTTGCGCAGGTTCAAGGGCATCCCCATATTCATATAAGGTTTCAATGAATGACTTGATATTAAACAATGGAGTTCGCAATTCATGGGAAATATTACTAATGAATTGACTTTTGGCAGCATTCAACTCAGTTTCCCGAGTGATGTCCTGCACCGTCATGGCGATTCCCCGAAGATTCTCTTTAGTTCCATCGAGGACTGTATTCAACAAAATCCGAATCGTGCAATAAATTGGCTCCGGCAGCGTAATGGTAAACTCGGCCCCTTCTTTGAGTTCACCTCGAATAATCTGATACAACGGACGGGTGAGTTCAGATTGAACAGCAGTGGGGAGGGCATACAGGGCGTTTTCACCTTCGATCGACCCATCCCAACCAAAAATTCGCTTGGCGGTGGAGTTGGCCAACAAAATTTGAAAATCTGTATCCAGTAGAATCGCGCCATCTGCAATTGTGGATACCAAGGTTTCGAGCTTGGCTTTTTCGGAGGTCAGTTCATCAATATTTTGTTCTTCGTAACGTTCTAGTCGCTCGGCCATTTCATTGAAGCTAGACATTAGCCCTAGAAATTCCCCACCCAAAGGTAAATCAACCCGCTGCTTAAAATTTCCCTTGGCAATGTTCTTCACACCGTTCAATAATTCGCGAATCGGTTTAGTAATGGTTAAAGCGTTGAACACTGCACCCAAAATCACCATGGCCCAAATTGACACAAATACGGCGGTCGTTACATCACGGGTGAGATTTGACGAGGCGATCGTGGCGGGATTTGGATTGGTGCCGATCGCCAAAACGCCTAAATATTTTCCTTCATACAGCAATGGCACAAAGACATCGGTCACTTCACCATCGGGGGTAAGATGTTGTCGAACCATGGGCAAGTCCATGCGCTCAGAGAAATCTTCGGGAAGCTGAATACGGCGTTTGATGATGAGAGAATTTTGGACTTCGACATCACTGAAGGGAATTCCGAAGTAAATTTCACCTTTAGGATTGGCGTAGATCATGTAACGAACACTGGCCGTGCTGCTATAAAAACGCTGAGAAAAACTCGCCAGTTCGCTCTTTTTATCTTCTCCAATTAAGGGCGAAACGTTGGCCGCTAGCAGTAAGCCTAAGTCGCTACCAAATCGAGTGTCATTAATCTGTGCGTCGGATTGAATGGTGTCAACAGCCCAAAACGTCAGGCCACTCATCACCAGTGACACCACCAGGGTTGCGATCGCCATTAATTTAGTCTGAAGCGTGAAGTCAGACCACCACCGGACCAAAATATCTCGAACGGTTAGGAGGGGCGACAACACAACAATACCTACAGTGGGTTCAGAACTTGGTTTAAAGTTTCATCTATCATACAGTGTGCGCTCAATTCAGATTCTTGTGTTAAGCCACATTTTGAAATCATTGAGTCACAAAACAGTTGGCGTTGTTTATTTCAAATTCGCAGCACTACAGCAGTAAGAAGTCAATCTTATTTTGGTTTTACCCAGGTCTAAGAATTTTTGAATATCAGAAAATCTATCCATATAAAATGACTAAACTTCTGAAAGATCTGCATCATTCAGAAGTTTTTGTTTGAGTTCTTCGGAGGCGATGTAAGTCTCATCGCTTGGTATACAGCAGTGAGGACAGTAGTTAGGAAATTTCAGTTAGGAAATTTTTGAATATAAGACTAATTGAATAAAACCTGGTCTTATTTAATCCTCATTCCTTAAGCTCCTAGGTTTTAAGTATTTTTAAGTAAAGTGACGCGATCGCCCCTATTATTCTTGATCCGCCATCCCTCAAGTATTCAAATAATCAACTAGTGCCTCAAGCTTTTCCCAACCCGCACCGCTTCGCAAAACCGATCGAGCCAATTCAACCCCATCTGCCACTTCCGTTACCCGATCGCCCACCGTCAACACCAAGGCCGCATTCAATGCCACGGCATCCATTTGAGCTGTTGTGCCTTTTCCCTGAAGTACCGATCGTAAAAT
This sequence comes from Synechococcales cyanobacterium, assembly GCA_043739065.1. Taxonomy (GTDB): domain Bacteria; phylum Cyanobacteriota; class Cyanobacteriia; order Leptolyngbyales; family Leptolyngbyaceae; genus JAAFJU01. The sequence continues at coordinate 5,028 of JAYUEU010000020.1, forward strand.
CGCCTTATTCTCTTCCACATCCCCGCCCTTTAGATCTGCAATTGTTGAAGGCGCTAATCCAGCACCACGAGGATCATGAGTTTCCAAGGTAACTTGGCCCGATCGTAAGATTGCAAAGTCATTTAGATCGCCCAGACACGCCTCATCTAACCCCTCTCGGCCATAGACTACGACAGCGCGATCGACCCCAAGTAATCCCAATGCTTCGGCGATCGGTTGCAACAATCTTGGATCCGAAACCCCAATCACTTGTCCCGTCGGATTCATCGGATTCACCAACGGACCCAACAAATTAAAAACAGTCCGAATCTTCAGCGACTTTCGCATTCCCGCCACTGCCTTCATGGCTGGATGCCAACCGGGCGCAAACAAAAACGTCACCCCAATATCTTCAAGGGCCGATCGAATTCGAGAGGGATCCGCTGCAAAATTAACCCCTAACCCTTCAAGGACATCCGCCGAACCCACCCGACTAGACGACGATCGGCCACCATGTTTCGCAACCTTTACCCCCGCCGCTGACACCACAAAGGCCACTGCCGTTGAAATATTGAAGGTATCGGCACCATCACCACCCGTTCCACAGGTATCCACCACCGGAATTTTATGAACGGTAGGAGTCCCAGAAGAAGTCTTGGACAACGCCTTCAAAACCCTCGCCATACCTGCCAATTCCACGCCTGAAAACCCTTTCCCATTCAGCGCCACCAAAATCGCCCCAGACAGTAATGGATCAATCGCCTCTGTCAGCCAACCCTCCATGAGCAAACTCGCCTGCTCGACTTGAAGCGATTCCCCCGAGACAATCTGCCGCAATAGGCCAGACCAATCCTGTTGGACCAAATCTTCAGACGAGACAAAATTCATGTTCAAGGAGTCCATAGGTAATCCATAGGTAAATGCGGGAGGTAGATGCAGGAATAAATGCAAATTGACTCAATGTAAATTGGCTAAGGCTGCTTCGATTGAGCTTGGTAGATATAAAAATTACCAAATATACCGACGGTTTCTAAGTCATACCCCGTAGGAATAGGCATCAAAGACAAAAATGGCATCACGTCTTGGGGCAGCACCGATCGTAAAGATAAACTCGTCTGATAACGGCTGAAGAAATAATAATCGCGACGGTTGGTATTTCTACGAATTATCTGTTTTACCGCTACCTTATTCTGCTCTAAAAACCTAGGACATTCTTTACCAAACCCCGCCGGAACCCGCGCACAGAGTTCACTCTTCATCTGCCCCAGTGCATAGGTCTCAAACTCATCCGGGCTAGGGTTCGTCGAAACCATTAATGCGCCTAGCAGGCCAACCCCGATCGTCAACCCCAGTCCCCAGAGACATCCTTTCATAGTGCATTCTCGCCGCCAACAGCAAAATGAGCGATCTTTTTAATCTAATCTCATATAGCGTATCAGCAAAAAACTTGAACGGAACATTCCCAAATCACGACCATTACGGTATATTGTTATAAGTGCCGTGGCGGGCGTCGCCAAGTGGTTAAGGCAGCGGTTTGTGGTACCGCCATTCGGGGGTTCAAGTCCCCTCGTTCGCCCTCATGAATAGGAAGTATCCTCAAAAAAGAATCAGGCTCTGGCTTGGTTCTTTTTTGTTATACAAATTATTTGTGTTTTACATACTAATATAGCTGGATACTCTATTACAGAGTCATTTTTATCTAAAGTCGTGATCCAAAGTCGCCATTCTCTAAGCTGACGAGCGAAATCTCGAAGTTTAGAGGGCAGTTACTTGATAATGACCTTAAGTTACTTGTAACAACTTGTAACGTATAATAATGCCGAGCTTGGCTTAGGCTTCCGAATAGACCCTTAGCGGTTTTCGTACTAGGTTTTCGTACTAAAAGAAGCCATTTATTAAGTCCATTTATCCAATTTAATTGTCTTAATACATATCTCGCGGCCTTCCTTATAGAATCCATGAGATGATGAATTGACTATTTTTTGCTTAACTTTCCCCACTGGATTGGAATGCTGCAATTGCCTGAATCCCCGCGTGTGAAAAAATCTTTAGCGTCTGTTGAGACCGCTTACGAGTCCTGCCGTCAGGTCACCGCAGACTTTGCCAAGAGTTTTTATTTGTCAACAATGTTGATGTCTGCCCCGAAACGACGGGCGATCTGGGCTATTTATGTCTGGTGTCGTCGAACCGATGAGTTGGTAGACGGAGCTGATGCAGGTAATACTACCAATGCGACCCTTGATGACTGGGGCGATCGTTTGGCTGACTTGTTCCGAGGGAAGCCCCACGACGATTTTGATGTTGCTTTGGTGGATACCTTAGAGCGTTATGACCTAGACATTCAGCCATTTCGCGAGATGATTGAAGGTCAACGGATGGATCTGTACCGCAATCGTTACGAGACCTACGAAGATCTGGAACTTTATTGTTATCGGGTTGCTGGGACTGTTGGATTGATGTCCACGACCATCATGGGAATTGATGAATCTAGCGTGAATGCGCCTTGGAATCGTTATCGAGCGCCTTATCTTCCCGAAAAGGAAGCCGTTGCCCTTGGGGTCGCTAATCAATTGACTAATATTTTGCGGGATGTCGGTGAAGATCGACAACGTGGCCGTATTTATTTGCCCCTTGAAGATTTAGACCGGTTTAATTATTCCGAAAAAGATCTAATGAATGGTGTGGTGGACGATCGATGGCGGGCGTTGATGAAGTTCCAAATCGATCGGGCACGTCAAGTATTTGTGGAAGCCGATCAAGGAATTTCCTATCTAAATGAAGATGCTCGGTGGCCTGTTTGGGCAGCATCTATGACCTACAGTTGGATTCTAGGGGCGATCGAGCGCAATGGGTATGACGTATTCAGTAAGCGAGCCTACGTATCAACCCGTCGTAAGCTCGTGGCACTTCCAGTAGCCTTAATGCGGGCAAAGGTTCTATAGAAATAATTATATTGAATTAAATGGCCCTCAGATTATTGGTTGAATCTGAGGGCTATTTAATATTGATCAGACTCAGCGTCGGTTAAATCAGTCCCGGTATCAAAAGTTCTAAATCTAAACTAGATGCCGCTTGAGCTAGAGCTGCAAGATCTTCTGAATCCGATAAATAGGGCAATGTTCCTAAGACCTGGATCCCGGTTAAGGTTTCAATTAAATCTTGACTGGCCCAATTCTCAATCTCTTGATCGCTACAAGGGACAAGACAACTGCGGATAATACCTAGGATTTGGAGGTTCGATCGTTCAGCTAAAGCCACCGCCGCGACTACTTGACCGATCGCCCCAAGTTTGACAGGCACAACAATGACGATCGGTAGCCGCCAATCTGCTGCGAGATCTGCCCCAGTAGTCTGCCCAGTCATGGGAGAGCCAAGACTCCCTGCACCCTCCACCAAAATCCAGTCATAACGCTGAGTTAAAGACTGATAGGTTGTCCAAGCCTGCTCCATTTCGACATGCCGTTGCTCTTGGGCTGCTGCAATCGGTGGGGCCAGAGGCGCTGTGAAATAAAGTGGATTAATTTCATCAATCGTCTGGCTGAGTTTGAACAACCGTTGGTAGAGTTCCCGATCGCCGCTGCCGGACTGTATAGGTTTGAGGAGTGCCACCGATCGATTCGGCGCATATTTTTGACAGTAGGCGAACAATGCCGTTACCAGAACTGTTTTACCTACATCCGTATCCGTTCCAACGACAAAAAGTGAAGGCATATCGGTCTAATTAAAATGAATTCGTAACGTGAAAACGCTGTCCTTTACTGACTATTGAATCGTCACAGAGAGCGTATAGTCCGCTGGGGCTGTTGTCACAATCTCGATTTCATAGTCGCCACCTGGCACCTGCAATCCGCGCCATGCCGATCGATTGCTGGCGTCAGGAACGGGATTACCAGATGGCCCGATGACATTAAATTTCGCCCCCTGAAGCGTAATTTCCATCGACTGGCCAGCTTTCGCTTCGATGACATAGCGTTTTACTTGTTGCTCATTAGCAGTACCTGAGACCACGCCTGTAATTGCGCCGGGTTGGAACAAAATACGCTCCACAGGTCCCAGCGTTGGGGTCGGCGTTGGAGTTGGGGTCGGCGTTGGAGTTGGCTTGACCGGATCGACAAGTTTTAAATCGATTTTGTAATCAGATTTTTCGACATTTTTGACTGTTTTAAGCTGGACACTATAATCGCCCGTTAACGGCAGTTCACCCACCCAACTTGCAACCCGCTTTGCCCGATCGCCCAAGAGTTGCCCATCAGGACGAGTTAAGGTCATTAGGACACCTTCACCGCTAATAGCAGCATCTAAGGTTTGGCCTTGTTTTGCTGCAAAGTTGAGGGTCAGGGTTTGATTTGCGGTCAATGTTCCACTGCGGCTAGTAGGTTTATCGGGTGTGATATCGAGATTTTCGCTAATTTCAGAGGGCTTGATGACTGGTTTGGGAGTGGGTTTGATGACTGGTTTGGGAGTAGGGGCGATCGGGGCAACGGTGACTTCGGGTGACGGGACGATTTCCGGTTTAGATGGACGACGCAAGGCCCAAATTCCGATTGCAGCCAAGGCCGCTAACCCAAGTCCAATTAATGCGATCGCCCAGGGATCATCCCATAGCGTTGTACGTTCAGGAATAGCATTAGGCGATCGTTTCCCAGGCCGAGGCTCTATGCTCTCTGGATTGTCACGGACCACCGCAATCGTTGCCATAGACGACGGGATCACAGGTCGAGAAGGTAAATTAGGTGATTCATTCGGCGCGATCGTTTGCTGGACTCCCATACTAGAACGACTCGCCAGGGCTTGCTCTACGGCAGCGGCTGAGACATAGCGCTGATTGGGCGTAATGCTGAGCATTCGATTAATCACCTGAGCAAATCCCGGCGACACCTGACACCAACGCTGCCAGTTCCAAGTCATCGTGTTGTCATCTAAGACTTCTTGGGGTTCGCGCCCAGTCAACAACACGATCGCTGACACGGCCAAGGCATAGAGGTCACTATTAGGATAGGCATTACCCGTTTGCATTTGCTCAATGGGTGCATAGCCTAGCTTGCCCACAGTGGTGGCGGGTTGATTGGTGCTGCTTTGCTGAAGACGAGTCGCAATTTCCTTGACAACGCCAAAATCAATGAGAACCGGGAGCTTATCCCGATCGCGCAAAATCATGTTGTCCGGAGCAATATCCCGGTGAATAATTCCTTTAGCATGGAGATAAGACAGGACCGGAAGCACTTGCTGCATTAACTTGACAACTTCCTCCTCTGAGAAAACGAATCCTCGACTCTTACGATCGTCCAGAATCTCTCGATACGTCTTACCCTCAACAAAATCTTGAGCCAAAAATAATCGTTGATCTTCCTCAAACATCGCCCGAAATTTCGGGATCTGGGGATGTTCAATTTGATAAAGAATCTGAGCCTCGCGCTGGAAGAGTTCTTTTGATTTACCGAGACCATACCCGGCTTGCGGCGGTGTCAGCTCTTTGAGGGCACATAACTCATTAAAGCGCCCCTGATCTTCCACCAGATAAGTACGACCAAAGCCGCCCTGACCGAGTAGGTTGATTAATCGGTAGCGGTTTTGTAGGACGGTGCCCGTAGGAATCGGTGGTTGCATAGATACGAAGGGGATTTTTACAATCTATCCAAGTTTACTGCGTTGTACTAGGTTTGGAACGGGCTTTGTGAGTGCAACGGGATCCTGACTTTACGAGTCCGTACTGAATGAACGATCGGATTCCCTACGTAATTCAGTAAATATGGTCTTAGCTGAGCCTAGACTTCACGGCATCTTGGACCTTTTTACCGTCAGCTTTGCCTTTGAGCTGTTGCATGGCAGGACCCATAACTTTGCCGAGATCCTTGGCACTAGTCGCCCCCACTTTGGCAATAATGGCATCGACAGCCGCAACAAGTTCCTCATCCGAAAGCTGAGACGGCAAAAATTCTTCAATGATGGCTAGCTCTAAGGCTTCAATCTCGGCCAAATCCAGACGGTTAGCTTGGGTGTATTGGGCGATCGAATCTCGACGCTGCTTTGCGATCGTCACTAATGCATCCATTTCCTGCTCGGGAGTCAGTTCAGTTTGACCACTGGGACGAACGCTAACTTCTTTTTCGATTAGCACTTTTTTAATGCTACGAACTGCTTCTAGCCGGACCTTATCCTTGGCTTTCATGGCCGTTTTGATATTTTCGGTAATACGATCGATTAACGTCATAGCCTTATTTTTCCTAAGTTCACAATAGAATCACAAACAGTCTCATCAGCATCTTATAGTTTTCTAGGCCATGCTTCAGCATTATCTATGGGTGGGTCACGATAGGGCTAAGTCAAATAGATGATTTTTTAGAATCTATGTTTAACTCTGATTCGAGAATTTTTTTGTACGGCAAGATTTAGAGGGATTCTAGTAAGATACCAAAGGCTCGATCGCTGGACGGGAATATCCTACTTTTATCGGGTTGTAATTTTGCGCTAACGATTTCGCGCTAGAATCAATCTCCTTTATATAGATATGTTTTTCCATCTTTTAGAATTTGGCTTTTCAGGCATTTATTCCATCATCTGGGACTCCCTAAATCCCGATGCTAACTTTGCGTTCAAAGCGTTTGAGGGCTTGATGTGATTCGTTCTGCAACTTTGACTTTCCCGACCGCTCCGGTAATGTCATCTGACAACAACCGTCTCTGCCTTTTGGCTGGAACCTCGAATATCATGTTGGCCAATGAGGTGGCTCGTTATCTAGGTATCGAACTCACTCCTATGATTCGGAAGAGTTTTGCTGATGGTGAGATTTATGTTCAGATTTTAG
>JAYUEU010000021.1:0-5993 GCA_043739065.1 Synechococcales cyanobacterium
AATGATGAGATTTCAAATATGTCAAAAAAAATCGATCATGATCATTCATAGAAATAATTAATTGAATAATTGATAATATAAATTTTAATCAATTGAGAGTGACAAATCAGACTTAGTGAGAATTGAAAATAATTTTCTACGTACTTAGTTTTTGATCCTGATCATGAAAGTGCTAAGAAAGAAGAAAGTGCTAAGCGCCTAAGTGCAAAAATACTAAGAAAAAGTCCATCCTTCGGGACGCAAGCTACGGCGGGACGCAACAAACACGAAAACCGACGTTGCTGCCACGAAAATCGCGCGAGTTGATGGTGCGACAAGCAGAACGGCAATACACGGGAAAGTGCTTCCAGGAACCGCCCCGCAGCAGCCTTTTTGTTGATTTTCGATCGGCTTCAACCCAAGCACTACCATCGCTGGGAGCACCTTCATAACTGCTATGCCAGTCGTCTTCGCACCATTCCAAAACATTTCCATACATATCGTGCAAACCAAACTGATTCGCTGAAAACTGGCCCACTTCTGTTGTCTCTTGGCGGTATTGGCCGATCGGTCCTCGTCCATAGATTCCTTTATACGAAGTGCCATCTATTTCTCGATCTTCAGCACAATAGTTGGCTAGCTCATAACTTATCGTTTCACCAAAGTGGAATGGTGGTGATATGCGAACATCATTCATTTCATCTCCAGTACTCGCTGTTTCAGAAGCGATCGGCAAAGCCCGACAGGCATATTCCCATTCGGCTTCACTAGGGAGACGATAAGTACGGTCTGTGTGCTGAGAGAGGCGACGACAGAACTCAGTTGCATCATCCCAGCTAACCTGCTCAACGGGACGATTATCTCCTTTAAAATTGGATGGGGTAGCGTTAAGTTCTTGCTCTACGACAGGATAATTAGCAACGACCCGCCACTGTGCCTGGGTGATGGGGTACTGACCCAGGAAGAATGATGGCACTGTCACTAGATGTCTAGGTAGCTCATCAGTAAAAGACTCCCGATACCGATCTTCTCCATTTAGCCGAATTATCTCTTCTCGCTCTACATTGGTCTGTCCCATCATGAAGCTGCCGCTGGGAATCATTAGCATCTCAAGCGGAGTGCTGTCATCAAGCCGTTCAGTGAAGTATTGCCCTTGGTGGCTTTGGTAACTGATGACGACACGTCTTTGGGGGTTGACGGCTAAATCTGGCATGGGTAAATTTCGGAGCAATGGCTTGGGGTCGTGCGATCGAATGACTCTTCGGGAAAGCTCCCTACCAAGCTATCCGATCGCGGTTTATTTTCGGATGCGATCGCATCACTGGAACGGGTCTGGACTCTTCGTGTACTCCTGACTGATTCCCACCAGCCAGTTCTGACGGTGAAGAGTACTCGGCGGGACGCAACAAACACGAAAACCGATGTTGTTGTTACGATTATCGCGCGAGTTGTCGTTGAGATAAGCAGAACGGCAATTCACGGGATTGTTGTTCCAGGAACCGCCGCGCAGCAGCTTTATTGCCCGCCCCAGATTTAGTTTAACGGATAGGGTAAATTCAGATCAGCAAATATTTGCTGCCGCAGTCGCCAGGTATTGCCATGCGCTAAATGTGCATTCCAACTCTGTAAGCTTTGGGAAATCTCGTGATCCGATAATGTCCCCTTGGCATGGGCCGATCGTAATCGTTTAATTCGTCTACGCCCGATTTGTAGATTATGGTTACGGACGCGAATCTGAACTTCTTTTGGATAGGCTTCGCCCACAGGCAGCACCCGAAATCCAACAAATCGACCGCCGTAGCGAGTTTGGATGAGCTGACTTTTAATCGGATGAATTTTGAGCCGCAGCGTTACAAGATAGGCTTCGATCGCTTGACGACAATCATACAAAAAGACTCGATCGTCACTGAAGAGCGAAAAGTCATCAGAATAACGTAAATATTTCACAACTTTCAGCGTTTCTTTGACATAGCGATCGAAATCATTGAGATAGACATTGGCGAAGAATTGGCTAGTGAGATTGCCAATGGGTAAACCTTTGGGACGCTCTAAAGGAGTCAGAAGTGTATCACCTGGAAAATACTCAATTAAAGTTTCGCCACCACCAGGAGTGTTTAGAATGGTGTCAATTAACCACAGTGTATTTTCACATTTGATTTTGCGTCTAATAAGTTGCTTAAGAATATCAATGTCAATGCTGGGAAAATATTTACAGATATCACATTGCAATACGTACTGGCTCGATCGTGTGTAGTCAATAAACTGTCGCAACGCACGATGGGAGCCATAGCCTTTACGATTGGCATAGGTTGTAGAAATAAAGATGCGATCGAAAATCGGAACAATGATATTGCACAAAGCATGATGGACCACACGATCGCGGTAAGGTGCTGCCGAAATTATCCGTCGCTTTGGCTCGTAGATTTCAAAAGTTCTGTATTGCCCCGGTTGATAGGTTTGGGTTTGCAGTTCTCTTTGTAGTTGAAATAGCTCTTGTTCTAGATGACGATTAAACTCTAAGACAGGTTGACGATAGCGTTTCTGACGTTGAGCTTGGCGAGAGGCAGCAAGCAGATTTTCAAAGGTTGTTATTTGAGAATATAGATTCCCGTAGCGCTTCATATTCTTAGTTACGCTGCTGACCTAACCAGCCTGTCAACTGCTTTCCCAGTTCATCAAGAAGATGACTGACATATTCATAGCGATCGACCTCCATCAGTTTGAAGTCCAACAACAAGCGGGTTTGGTATTGCAAAATATCGAGCTTGCCACTCAGAGGTTCGAGGATCTCTCGTTTGTTTCGCGCATATCGAGCCGTCACAAATCCTTCCATCAACTCGTACAACGCAGCAATCATCCGATCGCCTATGCCAAATTTATGATCACGCGGTAGTCGATTCAAAATCGGTACATACCATTTGATTAGATCATAGGTTTTTTGCACAATCGGCAATTCACCGATCGCAAGCGCTTTACTCATATCCGTCGGCTCGCCTGCGGCGAGAAAGATAGGGCTAAGAAGATTTTAAGGGCTAAGGGCCTAAGAACATAAAAACTAAGAAAAAGTCCTCGGCGGGACGCAACAAACACGAAAACCGATGTTGCCGTTACGACCATCGCGCGAGTCGTTGCCGCGATAAGCAGAACGGCAATTCACGGGATCGTTGTTCCAGGAACCGCCGCGCAGCAGCCGATTGGTCGATTCTCGATCGCTTTCAACCCATGCACTGCCATCACTAGGAGCACCCTCATAATCACTATGCCAATCGTCTTCACACCATTCCAAAACATTTCCATGCATGTCATGTAAGCCCCATTCATTCGCAGGAAACATACCGACCTCGATCGTCTGTTTGCGATACTCCCCTTCTGGACCATTGTTGTAGATTTCAGTGCCGTTGTAGTTCGCTATCTCTGCTGTAATAATCTCACCGAAATGAAACGGTGTTTTGGTCCCTGCCCGACAGCCATACTCCCACTGCGCCTCACTCGGCAATCGATATTCTTTCCTAGTCTGAGCCGACAGCCGTTCACAAAACTCCTGAGCATCCTCCCAGCTCACATTCTCAACCGGACGATTATCTCCCTTGAATTCTGATGGGTCAGGATTCAACTCTCGTTTAATCTGAGGATAGCCATATACGACCCGCCGCCATTGTGCCTGGGTGATTGGATAACGCCCCATCAGAAACTGTGGAACATTAACTAAATGCTGCGGTTTTTCATCGGCGTAACTCTCCGGCTCATCCTCTGGTGCCCCCATCAAAAACTCGCCCGCTGGGATCAGCATCAACGTCAGCTTCACCCCCTCTCCCAAATCTTCGGTATAGCTCTTATTGGTCCGACGATAGCGATGAAGCGTCAAGGTATTGCTTTCTAATGATTTACTCATGGCATATCTCTAAAATATAGAAGGCTAAAACTACACAACATTAATCAATCTTTCAATCTCTAAGACTTTTGAATTAAGCACAGACAGAAGCTTTGCCAAATCATCAGCACTATCCAACGAACAATCAGTCGCCTTCAGCACTTCAATAAGCTGCATAGAAGCCGCAGTCTTTTGACTTTTCTGCTTGGGATTATGCTGTTGAATCAATTGATTCACCTTAGCCTTAACTTCAGTCAACGAAAGACGCTGCTCAATCACTTGCTGAGTAAGCTTTTTACGAATCTTCCCAGCTTTTGACTCATCCAGCTTTAACTGATTCGCATTCAAACGATTGAGTTCCCTAGATTTACTAGATTCCAGCCCCTGTGTTTGAATAGCATCCTTCAGATCATCCGCCAGTTTTAACAATGGGAAAATATTCGTATTCACAGTCACCGGATTGAGCTGTAACCCCAAAACAAGCTCAAAAATCTGACGCTCCTCCATCGCCTTAAATTCAACCGTTTCGAGCCACACTTTCTGAGTTTCCAAATCGGCAACCCGAATATCCGCCAACTGCGAAAGCGCATTATCACGCTGCATCCGACGAATCGGTGTATTCAGAAAATTTGGAATAATGCTTTCCTGACCTTTCATATTCGGATAATCACTCATCGCCAACCGAATCAGCGCCTTAGCAATATCCAAATCATGCAACCGCTGAGAATGAATACTCGTAACAACCTGCCCCCGGAATGTTTCCTCAGGAGATGGCAAATCTTCCAACGCAAGAAAGACCGCTTCAAGTTCTGTCCATCCCAACGATCGGGCAGCCCTAGTCCGAAGCTCCCCTTCAAATAGCAAATATCGACCATCAAGTTGAGGAATGACAATAATCGGCGTTAACTGCCCATGCCGCCGCAAACTATTCGCCCGTTCCGCAATCATGCTATCCGTAATCGTTTCCCTAGGCTGATGAGTATCTAAGTCCACACGATCAAGCCTGACCTTATGTTTACCACTCCGATCGCCCAGTTCAGTCGTCAGTTGCTGCACTTCTTCATTCAGTCGTGCTTCCTGATCAGAAGAAAGTTGCCCCGATCGCAACGCCGTCAATTCAGCCTGCAAAATCACAATCTCTTCTTTAAGGTTATGAACCTCCTGAGAAACCTGAACTCCCGTAAACCGATCGCGCAATCCCGTCGTACCTGTTTTCACCATTAGAATTCACCTTCAATCAAATCAATCACAGCTTCAACGATCGGATCATAGTCCTGAGCACCAGGTGCATTAGGACGAAATAACGGCAGTGGCAACCTAGCACTAGTCGCCGTCAAATAGTAATTAGAATCTCGGACGATCGGAAAGCAATGAATTCCAGCCTCTTGAATCAATGCCGGAAGCGTATCGCTCACATCCACACCTTCCAGAGCCATGCCCTTTTCATCAATGCCCAAAATCTTGCGATGCGTTGCCTTCTTCGGATCAACCCTCGTCGGCACAAATCCAATAATCTCCGGCTTAGGACGCAGCTTAAATTCGCTAATAGTTGAGTAATACCATTCCAACAACCCAAAGAGCATTTCAGCATCTTTCTGTTCAGGCTTAATCGGACAGAGGACATGAGTACTCGCCACTAAAGCCATCACCCCGATCGGCTCCAACGTCGCTGGCGTATCAAAAATAATGACATCTGAATCAAGAGGATAGTCATCCAATAACCGATCTTGCAAAATATAAAAACCTCGCCCACGACTCGGAATTTCCCGAATCATAGTTTGCAAAGGCTTCCCACCTTGAATCGCATTCACAGCTTCTACATAGTCAGGCCAGATAGCCTGAAGTGGATACTGCCCCTTAAAATCAGATTTCCAAACCTTGAGCAATGTCTCTTCAGCATCCGGTGAAGGTGGAAGCCCAGTAAAGGTACTCAGCGATCCATTATGGTCAAGCTCAATCAACGTGACTCGATAGCCCGCTTTCCCCAGACCATAAGCCAGATGAACCGCCGTTGTCGTCTTACCAGAACCACCAGCATTACTAGCAATCATCAATCGAATTTGAGCGCGTCCTGTTTTTGTCATTCTTCTAAAGCTTGTAGAGAAAACCTGATAAACGGCTGTGTAGTAACGTTACTACACAG
>JAYUEU010000022.1:0-4450 GCA_043739065.1 Synechococcales cyanobacterium
GACTTCAATGCTGTTAACGATCCGTAGGGAGCTTTAGAATCCAATGAGTGTTAAGGCAAGTGGTGGAAGCTCTTTGGCCCGCCCACAACTCTATCAAACCGTCGCTCTAACCACGATTTCCCAAGCTGAACAGCAAGATCGCTTTCCGGCAAAAGGGGAACTCGATCAGCTTATTCAGTACTTTGCATCCGGTGCAAAGCGGATTGAAATCGCTCAGGTTTTGACGAAGTACTCAGAGTTGATTGTGTCCCGTGCGGCCAATCGAATTTTTACAGGCGGTTCGCCCATGGCCTTCCTAGAGAAGCCTGTGGAAGTGCCCATCATGACGATCGCAGGTACCGTTCTCACGACCCGCGAAGGCATGAAGCTAGGTACAGACACCTATTCTCAGCCCTCCGGCGGCGGTAAAGGACTCGGCGGACTCAAGACTGCGTTTACCTCTAGTAACGGTCCCATTCCACCAGGATTTCGTCCGATTAACGTGGGGCGTTACGGTCCTGGAAATATGACTAAGTCCTTACGGGACATGAGTTGGTTCCTGCGGTATACCACGTATGCAATTGTTGCGGGCGACCCCAGCATTATTGAAGTGAACACTCGGGGACTGCGCGACATTATCGAAGCGGCTTGTTCGACTGCGGCAACGATCGTTGCCCTTCAAGAAATGGCTTCTGCATCACTGTCTTACTTTAAGAATGATGCCCAAGCCGCTCAAATTATTGATCAATACTTCACAATTTTGATCAATGAATTCCGTGCTCCAACGCCTTCCAACAAAGTGCGTCAGCGGACTTCTAAAGACTTGCAAGGTCTAGCATTACCTCAGATTTACTTCAACGCCTCAGAGCGTCGTCAGAAGTTTGTCATGAAGACTGGCCTCTCTGGGGTTGAAAAGAGCGATGTCATCAAAGCGGCCTATCGCCAAGTCTTTGAACGCGACATCACTAAGGCATATTCCCAAAGTATTTCGGACCTAGAATCTAGGGTCAAAACTGGCGAAATCTCCATGAAGGAGTTTGTTCGTCGCCTTTGTAAATCACCCTTGTATCGCAGTCAGTTCTTCCTACCCTTTATCAACAGCCGTGCTCTGGAACTTGCGTTTAAGCATATTCTGGGCCGAGGTCCATCGTCCCGAGAAGAAGTTCAGAAATATTTCTCGATCGTCTCGGCAGGCGGCTTAGGCAAGCTGGTTGATGCCTTAGTAGACTCGAATGAGTATGCGGATTATTTCGGTGAAGAGACTGTTCCCTACCTTCGTGGATTGGGACAAGAAGCTCAAGAATGCCGTAATTGGGGACCACAGCAGGATCTGTTTAATTACAGCGCTCCGTTCCGCAAGGTGCCTCAGTTCCTTACGACGTTTGCGGCCTACGATCAGCCGTTGCCTGAACAACATGTATATGGTCGTGGTAATGACCCGATCGAAAACCAATTTGGTGCGATTTTTCCCAAGGAAACCCGCAATCCTAACAGCAATCCGGCTCCCTTTGGTAAAGATACGCGCCGTTTGCTGATTACCCGTGGTCCCGGTATCAACAACCAAGTTAGTAACCCAGATGCTCGCGGTGTCAGCCCCGGTAGCCTTGGGCCAAAAGTCTTCAAGTTTGACCAGCAGCCTAGTTTTACGGGTATCTCTGGTAGAGGGATTAAAGCGTTTAACTCTCCGTCTACTCAAGGAGTGAGCGTTAAATTCTCTGAAAGCTCGGCCCAGAAATTGATTACAGCTTGTTACTTCCAAGTCTTTGGTCGTGATTTGTATTCGGGACAGCGATTGACTGTGGACGAAATTAAGCTGGAAAACGGCGAAATTACGGTTCGTGAGTTTATTCGTCGTTTGGCTAAGTCCAGTGTCTATCTGAAACTGTATTGGACACCGCTCTATGTGATGAAGGCGATCGAATATCTCCATCGTCGTTTGTTAGGCCGTCCGACTTATGGTCGTAATGAGACCAATAAATACTTCGATATTTCCGCCAAGAAGGGCTTCTATGCCGTTGTTGATGCAATTTTGGATACCGAAGAGTACTACAGCAGCTTCTCCGAAGACACTGTTCCTTACGAGCGCTATGTCACGGCAGCGGGCTATTCGGCTCGGATGAATCGGGTTGGAAGCATTGGCGATCGGGGTATGGCACAGACCACTCCAACGCCTGGACCTGAACGGTTTATTGAACTTGGTTCTGTCGGTGGCGATCGGGCAATTCCGGATCAAATTAATCGGGTCAGCCAAGGCGTTAGTAAGAAACGTGAACAAACCAAGGTGTTTAAGCTCACCAACTTGTCTGAAAAAGCGAACATCGAAGTCATCATCGGTGCGGCTTATCGTCAAGTATTTGAGCGGGACATCGCACCTTATGTCGCTGAAAGGGAATTTGTTGCCCTGGAAAGCCGACTGCGGAATGGGGAAATTACTCTACGTGAGTTTGTTCAAAGCCTCGGTTCCTCCAAGCTTTACCTCAAGGAGTTCTATACTCCTTATCCGAATACCAAAGTTATTGAACTTGGAACTAAGCACTTCCTCGGTCGTGCTCCGCTGGATCAGCTTGAAATTCGTAAATACAACCAAATCCTATCGACTCAAGGTCTGAAAGCCTTTGTGACGGCAATGGTTGAAACACCGGAATATGCTCAGGCATTTGGTGAAGATGTGGTGCCATACAACCGCTATCTGACCCTGCCTGCGGCAAACTTCCCGAATACTCAGCGTCTATACAATAAGCTGACTAAGCAAGATGCAAAATTGGAAGTTCCTAGTTTTGTCCCTGCTATGTCTCCGGTTGATGTAGCAACGTTGCCTCTGTTGGCAGGTGCGATCGCAGCTCATAATAGCTAGACGTAAGATTATCTAATTGAAGAAGCCCGACTGAATTAATTTAGTCGGGCTTTTTTATGCTTCTTTTAGGCTGTTTTTACGATCGGCTCACTTGCTTACTTAAGGAATTATTCCAAACAGCGAATTGCATCCATTACGCCCCGTGCTTTGGTTAAGGTCTCTTCATACTCGCTTTCTGGAACTGAATCAGCCACTAGCCCCGCCCCCGCCTGAATACTAACCGTATGGGTTCCCTGTTGATTGGGCTGCACAATCATGGTCCGAATGGCGATCGCACTATTCAATTGTCCCTCAAAGTCGTAGTAGCCATAGACTCCGGAATAGACTCCGCGCCGACAAGGTTCGAGATCATTAATGATTTGCATGGCCCGAATTTTTGGCGCACCGCTGACGGTTCCCGCTGGAATGCAGGCTTTTAGCAAATCCCAGGCCGTTTTATCGGGGCGCAATGTCCCAATCACATTACTGACAATGTGCATTACGCGAGAATAGCGTTCAATCACCATCAGTTCATCGACCTTGACGCTGCCATTCACACAAACTCGGCCCAAATCATTACGGCCCAAATCTACCAACATGACATGTTCTGCGACTTCTTTTGGATCCGCCATCAGCTCTTTTTCTAGCGCAAGATCTTCTGCTTGATTCTTACCGCGTTTTCGGGTTCCCGCGATCGGTCTGACGGTCGCAATTTTGCCCTGACCATCAACTGTATGATCAGCTCTGACCATCACTTCTGGACTCGACCCGACAATCTGCCAATCTTTAAAATTGAAATAAGCCATATAGGGCGAGGGATTGACGAGACGCAACGATCGGTAGAGGTGAAATGGGTCGCCTTTGAATTCTGTTGAAAACCGCTGAGAAATGACTACCTGAAAAACATCGCCCGCTTTGATATGAGCTTTGGATTTTTCGACGGCTTCGCAATAACTGGCTCTAGTAAAATTGCTTTCAATGGCTAATTCACCTGTTGGCTGCGAATTCCAATGAAATTGTTTTGCATCGTCACTCAGTGGACTTTGGAACTTTGTTACTAATTTAGAAACCCGATCGCAGGCATTGTCATAAGCACTTTTCAGATCACCATCTCGTAAATCTGCGTAGGCGATCGCCCAGACTTTACGTTTCACTTGATCAAAAATGAGTAAACTGTCAATCTGCATCCAGAGACCATCGGGCAAATCGTCGGCGGTTGCGGGATGGATGGTCACTTTTGGCTCAATCCAATTGATCAATTCATACCCCCAAAACCCAAACAATCCACCAATTCCCGACGGCAATTCTGGAATTTTGACTGGACGTACTGGAGCAAGGCAATCGGATAATGCTTTAAACGGATCACCTTCAAAAATATTAATTTCGCCCGTACGATAGGTCTGGGTTGTTCTGTTTCCTCGGGCTTCCATAATCCACAATGGATCGCAGCCGAGAAAACTATAGCGACCGATCGCCTCGCCTCCTTCGACGGATTCTAATAAAAAGTTATAGGGCCGATCGCGACAGACTCGATACCACGCTGAAACGGGTGTATCTAGATCGGCCACAAGCTCTTGATACACGGGGACAAAGTTTCCCTGAGTTGCAAGTTCACAAAATTCGTCGAAGGCTGGGAAA
>JAYUEU010000023.1:0-8065 GCA_043739065.1 Synechococcales cyanobacterium
TACAACGCAAGAGTTTGGACCTTTTGCACCCAGCTGAATCGCCGTCACCCCTGCGGCCATATTCGCGATCATCATCGGAATCATAAACGGACTACACCGATCGGGTCCCTTGGTTCGATAGACATCGTGTTGATCTTCTAAGACCTTCAAACCGCCAATTCCAGTGCCTATTAACACGCCGACATGTTCTGCATTCAGCTCATTAATTTCCAGCTTTGCATCCGCTACAGCCTGCTTACTCGCTGCCACTGCAAACTGCACAAAACGATCCATGCGCTTGGCTTCTTTCGGGGGCATATATTCAGCAGCACTAAAGCCTTTCACTTCCGCTGCAATGTGACAATCGTGAGCTGAGGCATCAAATAATGTAATTTTGCCGATGCCATTTCGTCCGGACATCAGCCCTTCCCAATACTCTTCTAGGGTGTTCCCGATCGGTGTGATCGAACCGAGACCCGTAATTACAACACGCTTATGTCCAGGGTTTGTCATGATTACCAATGCGGAAAAACTAGAAGAATTTTAGGAAAGGATGCGGTCAGGGTTAGGCAGACTTCGCTTTGATGAAATCAACAGCCGCTTGAATGGTTGTGATGCTTTCAGCCGCTTCATCAGGAATCTCGACATCAAACTCCTCTTCGAGGGCCATTACCAATTCAACAGTGTCCAGGGAATCAGCCCCAAGATCATTCTGAAAGTTTGCAGAAGGAACAACTTTGTCCGCTTCCACACTCAGTTGATCCACGACAATGCTTTTTACTTTGTCAAAAATCTGTTCGTCAGTCATAATATCCTCAAAAATTAGCTATCTGCAAGACTTTAGATACTCGCCTACCGGGAAAACATTATTCCATAGAATTGACACCCTCAAGACGAGATCGGGCTTGTCATTGCTAAGTCAGGCCGGAGGCTCATGGCATGACGCAAGTAGGGATGGTGAATTTTTCGGGTGGGTTCGGGGGTGTTGAAGTGGAGAAGTAAACGGATACAGCGTTCTAGGCTTCCAGCGACCTTCATGTGTTGGAAGTCCATGAGCGGCACTTGGTTCCATCCGACACGGGCTCGAGCGATCGCAGCGGGAAAGATTGCATCGAGATCTTGAGTTACGGAAAATGTAACGCTGATCACCTCGTCTAGATCCAGTTGATTGTGAGCTTCTAGTTCATCCAGTAACTCTGTGACCGCCTGTGCGATCGCCTCTTTGGTATTCACCGGGACAGTTGTCGCACCCCGAATCGCCCGAACTCGCCAATGCACGTTTAAGTACTCCAGAAAAAAATGGATTGAATCTGCTAATTTATAGCTAGTTTATACTAGTCGAAGTGCGAAATTTAAGGGCGATAGAGCCATAGTGGTAATCCTTGGGTTTCGAGTTCAAACTCTAGCCAGTTCAAGCCCGCTTGCGTTGCTGGAGTCTGCCCGAGAGCCTGAACAAAAGCAGATCCTGCGGTCGAACCTGTAATCTTGCTTAACAGCGGCTTAGGGTCTTCAAAGGTGAAGACTTTTGTTTTTTCATGATCAAGTCCTGCGAGTTCTGCGGCCCAACAGCGAGCATCTTCTTCGGTACCCAGACGATCGACGAGTCCTAACTTCACCGCCTGTTCTCCCGTGAAAATTCGTCCATCTGCAAATTTTTTCACCTCAGCCACATCCAGCTTTCGGCCCTCGGCCACCACGCCCACAAATTGCTCATAGCTACTATCAATCAAATCCTGCAAAATCTGCTGCTCTGGTTCTGTGAGTGACCTATCGAAGGCCAAAATATCTTTGTAGGGTCCAGATTTAATCACCTGAAACGATACTCCAACCCGATCGAGTAAGCGTTCCAGATTATTCCCGCGCAAAATTACACCAATGCTGCCCGTTATAGTGCCGGGATTGGCCATCACATTGGGAGCCGCTGCCCCAATAAACACCCCACCCGAAGCCGAAATATTGCCGTAACTCGCCACAATTTTACATTTGCTCTGGAGCCGTTTAATCGCTGAATAAATTTCAAAGGAGTCGCCAACGGTTCCCCCAGGACTATCAATTCGTAGCAACAGCGCCGGAAATTTGCGTTCCTCGACTTCTTTTAAGGCAGCCAAAACACGCTTACGAGTCCCAGAGGCGATCGCCCCAACAACTTCGATACGGGCAATTTGCTTTTTATAGCGGGGACGAAAC
The DNA here is from genome assembly GCA_043739065.1 of Synechococcales cyanobacterium. Taxonomy (GTDB): domain Bacteria; phylum Cyanobacteriota; class Cyanobacteriia; order Leptolyngbyales; family Leptolyngbyaceae; genus JAAFJU01. The sequence continues at coordinate 2,167 of JAYUEU010000023.1, forward strand.
GGAAACATGGCGCGCCTTTGGTACGGGTCTATCTGTACAATAGGTGAAAGAATGTCTTCACATAACTACATATCATCTCACGCTTTGCCTTACCTCTGCTATGGAAACCCCGCCTTTGAAGCCGCCTATTTCGCCTACTGCTTCGCCGATCGCCTCTGAGCTTATTGTCTCTAATACGCCTAGTCGATCGATTTTACAATTCCCATTTTTACAATCGCCGATAGTGGCGAAGCTATTGCTGATTGCTCCATTTTTCTTTTGGGGGACGGCAATGGTTGCGATGAAAGGTGCTATTCAGGACACAACGCCATTTTTTCTGGCCGGGTTCCGGTTGATGCCTGCTGGGATTTTGGTGCTGGTGGCGGCGGCGATCGCTGGACTTCCTCAACCGAAGACTTGGCAAGCTTGGGCGTGGATTGTCGGTTTTGCCTTCGTTGACGGGACGTTATTCCAAAGCTTTTTGGCTCAAGGATTAACTCGGACAGGCGCGGGCCTGGGGTCAGTGATGATCGATTCACAACCGTTGGCGGTGGCGGTGTTGGCTTGGATTTTGTTTGGTGAGGTGATTGGCGGTGTGGGCTGGCTTGGGCTGGCGATCGGAGTAGTGGGCATTGGGTTACTGGGCTTGCCGAAGGATTGGCTGATGGGATTGTTTAACGGCATATTTCAAAATGAAAGCATTGCTCAAGGTGCGACCAGTCCTTACAATTTGCTGGATCCAAGTCTATTTGATAATGGTCAATGGTTGATGTTGATGGCGGCGTTGTCGATGGCGATCGGGACGGTGATGGTGCGCTATGTTTCCCGATATGCGGATCCGATCGTCGCAACAGGATGGCATATGATTTTGGGTGGATTACCACTGTTTGGCCTGTCAATGCAGACTGAAACGGATCAATGGAGCCGATTGGTTCCGGCAGAGTGGGTTGCATTGATATATTCCACGGTATTTGGTAGTGCGGTGGCCTATGGGTTGTTCTTTTATTTCGCGTCCCGAGGTAATTTAACAAGTTTGAGTTCGTTGACGTTTTTAACGCCTGTGTTTGCGTTGATGTTTGGTAATTTCTTTTTAGATGAAACTCTGGAGACATTTCAATGGTTTGGCGTATTCTTGACGTTAGTCAGCATTTATTTAATTAATCAACGCGAGACAATCGGCAAATTTTTCTCATCGGCTCAACCAAAATCTGTTCCAATTTTAGAAACTATGTCTGAACCAATTCCAGAAACAGTTGATTCTGAACTATTTCATAAACCTTAATTCATTTATTTCCCTAAATTACTATGTCATTTCTTCGTTTTTTAAGTGCCGTCAGTCTTTCTGTTTTCCTTTGGTTTACTCCATCTGTTGAGGCCCATGCTGTTCAACAATACGCGGTTTATACTGAATGCGATCGGGGTTCATTTGATGGCATTGGTAAGTGTTATTTTGGCCGTGAGATTTCACAAATTTTAGGCAAAGATGGTTCTAGTTGGTTAGATCGTTCTGGACGCAGCGCGGAAGAAAAGCCAGAGAAAGCGATCGAAGCGTTGAAGTTTTTACCAACCGATACGGTAGCGGACATTGGTGCTGGAATTGGCTATATGTCTTTTTTGATTGCGCCAAATGTTGAGAAAGTTTTTGCGGTTGACATTCAATCTGAAATGCTTGACATGCTAAAAGAACGCCAATTAAAGAATGGTATTACGAATATCGAAACGGTTAAGAGTGAGGAGACATCGGTTAATTTGCCCGATAGTTCGATCGACTGGGCGATTATGGTAGATGCTTACCATGAGTTTACCCATCCAAAGGAGATGATGGAGTCGATTTTTATAGCATTGAAACCCGGTGGAAAAGTCGTATTACTGGAATACAAAGGTGAGAATCCTTTAGTTGCAATCAAGCCTCGCCACAAAATGACGCAAACCCAAGCACGGGCTGAAGTGGAAGCGATGGGGTTTAAGTTTCTAGAAAGTAAGCGCGTTTTACCTAAACAACATGTATTGGTATTTCAAAAGCCCACAAACGCTTGAGCGATCGATTAGTCTACGTGATAGATGGAAAACGATCGCCCGTTTGTCAATTTTATACTTATCAAACGAGGCGCTCGAAACCTGATATGTACGTTGTGATGGCGATCGTCCAGGGATTGAATTTGATCCGGCTGAAGCTTAATTTGCTTAGTCTCCAACTGTAATGTAACGTCAGTTCTGTTTAAGCAGTAGGCGCTAAAACCCACTCCAGTCTCAATCCAGGCTTTTTCGGTTGATGACAATAAGCAATAGGCTCGCAGAGAATATTAATAAAGCAGTTTGTTGGGCTGCAATGGCGAGAATGCTCATTCTGAGAGATATTCTACCCTTCGGGAAGCAAAGGTACAATTGGTCAATCACGGTTGACAATCGAACGTTTGCGGCGAAGTAACTGAGCGTTCCATGGCGGTTCAAAGGCTTGGCAAAAATCATCGATAGGGCAAAACAGGTCTTCTAAGCGGGACCTGTTGGAGGATCCTGCTGATTGCTTTACAACTTCAGCCTAATGGCTCCTCCTTTTTTTGCCTGCTCTAGCCGTCTATCTTATCCAAAGCTGACGTTAATTAGGGAGGCGGCAGCAAGTAGTTAATAAAGACATGGCCGAATAACTTTGGTGCCGCGGATTGACTGAAGTAACTTATGGTGTTGGAAAAGCTGTCAACCGCTGACCAGAATTGTTATGCATTAAACGTCAAAGCTCGACCTCGAACATCATTATTAAATTGACCCCGATCGTAGACCACTTTCCCACCCACGATCGTCACCACAGGCCAGCCCGTCAAATTCCATCCCTCAAACGGACTCCAGCCACATTTAGTCTGAAGTTCTTCGCGCAAAACAGGATGGTAATTATCTAAATCCACCAGCACTAAATCTGCATCATAACCAGGTGCGATCGTCCCCTTCCCGACAATTCCGTATGCCTTTGCAACAGCCGTAGACATCCAGTTAGAAACTTCGGCCACCGTACATCGCCCTTCCACCGCCTGTGTCAGCATCAACGGCAAAGACGTTTCTACCCCAGGCATTCCAGACGGCACCTTAGCAGGCTCCAAGAAAACAGTCGTAGATGAAGTCCCCTCGTCCGCTTCATCTGTGGGATTTGCGCGTCCTTTTTCAGCCAGTGTATGGGGCGCATGATCTGTAGCAATAAAATCAATCACACCATCCCGAAGTGCTTGCCATAGGACTTCATTGTCGTGAGCGCTCCGAATCGGTGGATTCATCTGGAGCAATGACCCAAGTTTTTCGTAGAAGCTCGTATTAAGTAACAGATGCTGAGGAGTAACTTCCGCCGTGACCCACTCGGGCTTATCCTGACGCAACAGTTCAGCTTCTTCTGCGGTTGAAAGGTGGAGAATGTGGAGCCGTCGTTGATATTTTTTAGACAATTTGAGGGCTAGTTGTGTGGCATTGAGCGCCGCCTGATTGTCTTGAATCACCGAATGAATCGCTGGATCGGTTATGCCTGCGAACTCTTTGCGGCGTTGGGCAATTCGGGCCTGATCTTCAGCATGAACAGCAATCAAGCGAGTGCCCGTTGAAAAAATGCGATCTAAAGTGGTTTCTTGATCAACCAACAAATCGCCATGCATTGAACCCATGAAAATTTTGATACCGGGAGTTGGCGTTGCCGTCTGTAGGTCAGGTAAATTCTCTGCGGTCGCTCCAATAAAAAAGCCAAAGTTCACGTAAGACTTCTGGGCCGCTCTTGCCAATTTATCGTCAAGGGTTTCTTGATTAATGGTCAGCGGTTTTGTATTGGGCATTTCTAAAAAGGACGTGACACCCCCACGAGCACAGGCGCGGGAAGCAGTGGTGAGGTCTTCTTTATGCTCCAATCCAGGTTCACGGAAATGCACTTGAGGATCAATGACACCCGGTAACAACGTTAAATCATTAGCCTCAATGACAGTATCAGCTACTCGATCGATGTTTGGAGCAATTTGATTAATTAAACCGCCCTCAATCCACACATCCGCAGATTGAAATTGTCCATCGGGTAGTAAAACCCTCGCGTTACGAATCAATAGCGTGGTGGTGGCTGATGAGAGCATAGGAAACCAAGAAAGTGTGTCCCAGTATAGAAGATTTGGTTGCTCTCGATGAAAGTAGAGATAGAGAATGTTCTTATTTATTGCCTCTTCCACATTGATGCTTGTGGCTTTAACTGAGACATTGCTGGGAGTATTCAATTGTCCTGAAGTTCTGCCTAGTGACTATCTCCGCCTCACCTAAAACCTAAATCTCGCTGTCGCTATGAACACTGAGAAAGCCTGATCGGAAATGATTATTTCGCCAATCTTACTTGAAGTCAAACGCCAAAGGCATGACCGAATTAGTTTGTTTTCTGGTGTGGATTTCACTGTCGATTCTGAAGTTGATCGATCATCACGATCGAACTCGACCTCCCGGAATACTTCATCAAAGACAGTAGTAAAATTCTGAATCGTAACCCATGAATCGAAGTTCAAAAGATAGCTATTGGTTTACGATCGCCTGCTAAATCGCCGCCAAAGATTCCCGCGAGCTAACCATATCAGGATGCTCTATTCTAAGAACTTGTTTACAAATGCGAAGTGCTTTAGTCGTGGCTAATTTACCAAACGATCGTGATGAGATCTGAAGCGGTGATGTTTTGATCGCAGGTGAGTAGTGAGACTGGATTACCTTTATTTTGGATGACGATCGCGGTGGCAACAATTTGACGATCGTGCATTTCGTTAATGGATGAAAGTATTAGGGTTTGAGTCACGACATCGGTATCGAGTGGGTAAATGATAATACGCGGATCGGCGGTGACAATATCTAATAGACTTTTGGATGAAGGGATAGAGGTTTTGCCGCGTTCAACAATCCATAGTGCTTCAGCTAGAGCGATCGCAGGCAGAATAAGGATGCTGGCAGGGTTGCAGAGAATTGTGGTGGCTTGATTGCCTAAACGGGAGTTGCCTTCAAGGAACCAGATGAGGGCGTGAGTATCAATGACATAGTGCATGAGAGTTTACTAATCCAATTGAGGTTCGCTGTTGCCGTTGAATTGGGCAATGATAAAGTCCTCGTCTGTGGATTGTTCTAGTCCACGAAACATTCCAAGGGTCATGAGGTTTGTTTTTTCTGGTCGGGCAGGCGCGAGAAAGGTGATCAGGACGCGACTTTCATGGATGTTGGGTGGGACTTCTAAAAGTTCGATTGTCCCGTTACGATAAATTCCTTCGACAGCTTGGAACATAATACTTCTCTCTTTTATTTCTCATTGTAGCGCGGTTAAGAATGTTGAAAACCCTGGCTCAATTCTCAATTCTCAAATTGATCGCCGCCAAATCTTCCCGTGAATTAACCGTATTAGGATGTTCCATTCCAAGCACTTGTTCCCATATGCGAAGTGCCTTAGTCATGGCTTGAGAGGCTTCTGAAAACCGATTAGTGTTGTAGTAAAGAATGGCCAAATTATTCAGACTCCTTGCGGTAGAGGGATGTCGATCGCCTAACTCCGATTGCCTGATTTCCAACGCCGATTCATACAATGGCAAGGCCCGATCATACTGACCTATCGAGTGGTACAAGCCTGCTAAATTATTCAGACTCGATGCGGTATCGGGATGCCGATCGCCTAACTCAGATTTCCTGATTTCCAAGGCCGATTCATACAATGGCAACGCCCGATCGTACTGACCCATCGATGAGTACAATAATCCCAAATTATTCAGAGTCGTTGCGGTAGAGGGATGCCGATCGCCTAACTCAGATTTCCTGATTTCCAACGCCGATTCATACAATGCCAACGCCCGATCGTACTGGCCCAACGATTCGTACAATGATGCCAAATTATTCAGACTCGTTGCGGTAGAGGGATGCCGATCGCCCAACTCCGATTGCATGA
>JAYUEU010000024.1:0-7922 GCA_043739065.1 Synechococcales cyanobacterium
CCAACTAAAATCCGCCGGACAAACTCCAGATTTTGTCGCAGGTCATAGCCTAGGCGAATATTCCGCACTCTATGCAGCGGGCGTTTTTTCCTTTGAATCTGGTCTCAAAATTATCCAAACCCGATCGCAACTGATGGACAGTAGTTCCAGTGGCACCATGGCCGCATTACTGGGCTTCGATCGGACTGAGCTAGAAACCGCGATCGAATCCATAGACGGCGTTGTGATGGCTAACGATAATAATGCGGGCCAAGTCGTGATTTCAGGCGAATCTGATGCTGTGGACCGTATTATCGCTTCTGTAAAATGTAAAAGGGCTGTAAAACTAAATGTCAGCGGAGCATTTCACTCGCCCTTGATGGCCACCGCCGCCGACCACTTCAGCGCTGTCCTAAAAGATATGCCCTTCAACGATGCCCAAATTCCTGTTCTCTCCAATACGGATCCAACTCCCTGTACAAATGCCGCAGATCTAAAAGATCGTCTTAGCCGACAAATGACAGGATCTGTTCGATGGCGCGAGATTTCTCTGGCGTTATCAAACCTCGGCGTGACCGCAATAACAGAAGTCGGCCCCGGCAAAGTGTTGATCGGAATCATGAAACGAACATGCGCGGATATGGTATTTGGAACGATCGGGACTCAAGCCGAATTAGCCGCACTCAGCTAGTCGGGATTTGTAAATCCAATCCAAAATCCAAAATCCAAACGCTAAAATGTCTAAGGCTTTAGTCAAAATATCCGATCGAGAACCGCTCGTCAGCCTGATACTCTACCACCTATTCAAATGGTCGATCGTCAGCCCCGTCTTGCACACCTACTTCCGCAGCAAAATCTACGGCGCACAAAATGTCCCACGCAAAGGTCGTCTCCTAGTCGTCAGCAACCACGCCAGCGACTTCGACCCGCCCATTGTTTCTAGCTGCGTCGGTCGGCCTGTTGCATTCATGGCTAAGGAAGAACTCTTCCGGGTACCCGTGTTAAAACAAGCCATCACCGCCTACGGAGCCTATCCAGTAAAACGCGGATCCGCCGATAGATCTGCCATGAAATCTGCCGTAGCCTCCCTGGAAAACGGCTGGGCCACGGGATTGTTTCTAGACGGAACGCGGACTAACGACGGACGGATTCACGATCCCAAAATTGGAGCCGCCTGGATTGCCGCCAAAACCAATGCCTTAATCTTGCCCGTCTCGCTTTGGGGTAGTCACGAAATCTTCCAAAAAGGTTCAGCTCGACCCCGAAGTGTGCCCTTAACCATTCGCATTGGTGTCCCCATTGCACCGCCCACCAGCACCGATCGTGACGAACTCAACCGCGTCACTCAGCAATGTGCTGACATCATTAACCAACTTCACGATCTAGGACGATAGCGCCATGTCTGAACATACGCCTGAACAACCCACCCAAGACCTACGCCAAAGCTTAACTGAACTTCTAGACGAAGCCGAACTCGATTGGCTGCGAATTCATCTCGATCGGGACGTGGTGATTTGGGTCGATGACAGCCTCGATTTAGTCGATGTCGGAATGGCGATTGCTCAAGACAACGCCAACGCGGTCCGCCGATGGATTGAAGAACAATTTCTGATTAAGCCCGAACCCGATCGGGTTGCCCAATGGCATCCTCAAGTTAAATTCAAAGCCCTAATCATTCAACCCTATGTGCTAATTCAAGATCTTCCTAAGTGAAAAACACCTGAGTGAACAGAACCTAATTAGATCGAACCTAAGCATTGAGCTGCAAATCAGGACTTCATCAAAGCTTTGCGGAAATTCTAATCTTTTGTATCAGAAGACACGTACAGATGAATCACCTGTACATCAGAATAACTACAGGGATCTAGAGTATTTCTTAAGACGTACTCCTTTAGGAGGATTATAGAAGAATTCAGATACTGTATTGACTTCACAATCGACTTTCTCGATTAAAGATCAAGATGCCTTAAATTTTTTTACGTTTCTAGAAAAAATTAGCTTGTGAAGAACAACGGTTAGATTAGGTTATTGTGGATACTAATGATCAGCATTTACGCAAGTATTTCTAAAGAGATATTTTTGTAATTAAGCTTATTAATCAAATTACAGAGTATGTCTGAACCGGATTTTGAATCAAATTATGGTCTGCCCGCGTTGTCCTCCAGTCTCCCCCAGCCCGAACGGTTACAAAAAATTTTGCGATCGTGGGGCATTGCATCCCGTCGTCAAGCAGAATCGATGATCATTGCAGGTCACGTTCGTGTAAATGGCGTGGTGGCGGTAGTGGGACAAGTAGCAGACCCAAATATCGATCAAATTGAGGTGAAAGGCCGATCGTTAACGCCGACTCAGCGACCAGACCTGATCTACCTGTTGTTGAACAAACCCCGTGGTATGGTTTCAACCTGCGCCGATCCCCGAGGACGGAAAACTGTTTTAGACTGTTTACCCGAAAGTATTCAGACTGGACATGGACTTCATCCTGTAGGACGGCTCGATACTGACTCAACAGGCGCACTTATTCTAACGAACGATGGAGCATTGACCTTTGGGTTAACCCATCCGAGGCATGAAGTTTCCAAAACCTACGAGGTTTATGTTGAAGGCCATCCATGTCTAGAAGTGTTAAATCAATGGCGACGAGGGGTTCTGCTTGAAGGACGAAAAACCCTACCCGCAGAAGTTAACGTACTTCAAACATTTCCCCATCAGACATTGCTTGAAATCGTAATGCGTGAAGGTCGGAATCGACAGATTCGTCGGGTTGCTCAACAACTCGGTCACTCCGTTACCCAGCTTCATCGAACTGCGATCGGGGAGATTCAGCTCCAGGCCCATGGGTCGCGGACGCTCTCTCTGGGGACTTATCGGTCCATCACATGTTCTGAACTGACTTTTCTAAAGTCCACACTTCATTTACCATCGATTATGGCGACAGGAGCTTAGGAGCACCCGTTATGAGGAAGAAGAAACTTCTCCAAATAGCTAATGAACAACAGGCAGTAAAACTTGCTGATCTCGGTGAGCGATTGAGTCAATCTCGTCGCCAACTCGACATCTCGTTGGAAGATGTTGCGGAACGGACTCATATTCAGACCCGTCTGTTAAGAGCGATCGAAGAAGGTCGCCTAAAAGATTTGCCAGAGTCTGTCTACATTCAAAGCTTTATTCGACAGTATGCGAATGCGATCGGTCTCAACGGATTGTATTTCTCCAGCGAGTTTGCCCAATCTGGGATACCCGAGCAGCCGAAAACTCCTTGGCGCTTAAAATTCCCAATGTTTGGACAATTACAAAGCGTTCACCTCTATTTTGGCTACTTAGTCTTACTAGGACTATCTGTTCAGGGAGTTTCGACACTACTGGGCCAGTCCAATGCTCAGCCAGAGTTGAGCCAGGAAAGCTTACAAAAATTTAAAGAAAGCCTGCCACAATCCACCACTCCCATGGGGCCAAACCCCAAGACGTTGGCGGTTAAGCCTTCTACAACTGCGCCGAATCAAGGTGTACGAGTGGGAGTGACATTAACGGATCAGTCTTGGGTGCGGGTTGTGGCCGATGGTCAGGAAGCCTTTGAGGGAATATTGGCGGAAGGCACGACGCGAAGTTGGGATGCGAAAAAGCAGCTTGTGGTACGTGCTGGAAATGCGGGAGCTATCATGGTTAGCTTCAATAACGGTAAAGCTTCACCTTTGGGTGCGCCGGGAACCGTTCAGGAAGTTGCATTTCCGCCAACGTCTCAGTTGACAGCCACACGTCTGACGAGTCCAGAATAGCGGTTTCCGATCGGCCCTGTTTCATTCCCCTGTATTTATCGCTCCGTTGGCAGGGGGCATAAATGGAGTTCCCGAAAGTCCGTCTTGTATGAGTTACGACGCTTTTATATGTCGCTGATGATTTCGGCTGATAGTTCCGTTAGAGAGATCCTTCTATGAAGTTCAGCTCTAACGGTTTTTTAATGGGTCCATCACCGAATTAGTCGAACCCAGTTGTCCGCCAATCCACCGGGTCCACACATTCACCATTTACATATAGTCCCCAATGCAAGTTCGGCCCAGTCGCCGCCCCCGTATCTCCTAAAGTTCCGATCTTTTGGCCCGCTTGAACCCGATCGCCGAGCTTCACCTCGATACTATTCAGATGAATAAAAATACTAAGCACTCCTTGTCCATGGTCAAGCCCAATCACATTGCCATGAACTTTGAAGCCATTTTTCTCATATCCAATAAAAGCAATGCGGCCAGCAGCAGGAGCAACGATCGCAGATCCTTTAGCGCCTGCATAGTCTACGCCGCGATGGAAATAGTCGTCGGCAAAGACACCATTGTAGTAGCGCTGAATGCCATAAATTGTGCTGACGTTGCCATTATTAGGCCGTCTAAATGGTCCATTCCAAAGCTTTTCCGGGCTGACGGTCTTTTTAAACGCATCTACTTGATCAAATTCCCAATCACTGACATTCCCATCTTGTCCCTCGGGGAGCCAAATGCGTTGGATTGGGAACGATCGGTTCTGAAGGGAAACAGTTTTACTTTGAATCTCGGCAACTCCTGGAATTTGAGCTTGAATTTTTAACGTTCCTGGTGGAGTCAGAGGTGTTGTAGGAATTAACGATCGCCATCGATTTTTGCCTAAGTCATAGGCCGGATAAGTTTTAGTACCCGCTTTGCTAGTCATCTGAACGATCGGCGCTTGGGTTGCCGAGATGATCACCGATAGGGTATTTCCAAGTCGTGGGGTTGTCGGCGTGACGATTAGGCTAGGGGACAAAGAGACGGGTGAGGAGATTTGGGCGGGGCTGCGCTGGACATCGATCGCCATGAAACTCATCAGCAGTAAGCTAGCGGCTAGTATTAGTCCAAATTTCCGAAATTTCCGATCCGAGCGCCATGCCATGAAAATTCTCCAGGACTAGATAGTGTTGGATCCCCGATGAGGAGACAATACAATATACTCACAGATTACTAAAACTATGCGAATTCCCATGCAGTTCTACGAGGTCATTATCATCGGATCGGGTATCACGGGAGCATCTCTGGCCTACGAATTAGTGCAGCTTGGTGTGAGCGTTTTATTAGTCGAGCAAGACAAAAATGCTCGTAGTGCCACGCGCTATAGCTACGGCGGAATTTCCTATTGGGCAGGCATGACAGACTTAACCCGATCGCTAGCAGCAGAAAGCCTTGAAATCCATCGTAAAAATGTAGACGCGTTAGATCTACCCACCGAGTTTCGTGAATTACCCCTGATCGGGACCATTAGCCATTCTCAAGATCCGATCGCCGTTCTCCAGACCTATGCTCATTTTACAAAGCAGCCCCAACTTCTAACTCCTGCTGAAGCTGTAGATCTAGAACCGTTGTTAAATCCAGATGCAATCGCGGCCGCACTTTTGATGCCCTATGCTCACATCAATCCGATCGCAACCGCCAATAGTTATGCTCAAACTATGGTGCGACTCGGCGGACACAAAGCCTACGATCGGATCTTAACTATTAGCTCCAAATCAGATGGGGTTCGAGTGCATGGGAAATTAGAAACCTATTACGGCGATCGGGTAATTCTCTGCACGGGGGGCGGAACTCGGGCGTTATTACGGGATTCAGGTTTGCCCATTCGTCAGTATTTTAGTCATGCAGAATCGATCGAAACAGAGACATGCGATCTTCAGATGAGATCGGTGGTGATGCCTGCTGAAATTAGCCGTTTTACGTTAGAACGATCGGCAGCCATCGACGACGGACCCTGGGAAGCAGGACTGACGGGCCATAATCAAGATCTAATTCCACCAGTTCTCGATGCGGGAGCCTTACAGTTTATCGATGGGAGTCTTCGGTTTGGGCAAATCAGCCGCACCCAGACGAGCTTAGCCCCGCAGTCATCACCCGAGGCCAGTGAGCAATGGATACGATCGGAATTAGCGAAGATTTTACCCAAAGTAGCCCAAGTTCCGGGACGCTGGGTGAGATGCACTGTTGCTTTTAGCGCCGATCATCTCCCGTTGGTTGGTCCTGTAGGGGACGATCGTCGTATACAGGTGTTCTCAGGGTTCAGTAACCCCATGGCCTTAGTTCCCGCAACGGCCAAACGCTTTGCATATCAGCTTGCCTCAGATAAAAACCTGGTTGAACATGAGGATGATAAAGGGTTACAAACTCTTCTGCCGTCACGCTTTGGAATGAGTTGAATCTCTATCTCAAATCGGAAATCGGACGCGAAATTTGAATTTGCTCTGAAGAGGAAGGAGTCAAAGTAGCTAGAATCTTAAAAGATATGAAGCTTTAACTAAGAATAGGGTTGGGGTCATTGCCAAGCCTAGGCTATCTCGTGTTTACTCATACTCAATTGATGATCTCACTTACGTAATTCCACGGATAACAATTAAGATTAGAATTTGTAAACTTCTCTCACCTGAAAAAACGCTCCTTTCATGGAAATACCACATCTGTGAATCTGCTACTTTTAAAATCGTCAGTCCCTTGAGTTCCCGCATTCCTCCATTGCAGTTATTTGACTGCCGCTATTCATGATCCTTAATAGAAGCTTATCTTCAACCTATAGCTATTCAGCCAGTGGCTCAACGATCGCCAACCGAAGGGATGCGTATGAGACCAATAAAAAAGATGATGTTCTGGAGATATTTGGACTAACTACGTCTCTAACGATACAGGCTGATGATAATGAAGGTGACAGTGGTCCGGCTCCGATTAGTGGACCAGAAGTCGGAGATTTAACGGAGCGCAACCAATTAGACGACCCCAAATCTCCCCTGGATATGCCCGAGAGGTTGTCCTACTACATTCAAGCCGCCCAGCACAACCATCGTGCATTCCTAACGACCAATCTTTGTCATGCCGACACCGCATTCGTCACCGCCTTAAGTTCAACTTGGTTAATTGGACGAAGCCGAAACTGTGCGATCGTAGTGCATGAGCGATCGGTCTCACGATGCCACGCGGTCGTCGGTTATGACGTTCAAAAAGGATTTTATCTGATGGATGTGGGCAGCAGCAATGGAACCTACCTAAACCGCAAGCGGCTTTCCGTCCTCAAACGCTATGCTTTGGCAGATGGTGATGTAATTACCCTTTGCAATCTACCCTTCGAGTTTTTTATTGCCGCCTAAGCAATTTCTGTCTACCGAATGAGTAACCCATCAATGACCAATGCTCAAACAGGAGCAAATCAACTTCAGTAGCAGTCTCAATTCAAAACTCCATCACCCTTCCACCTGTTCTGGAAGATGATTATAAACTTCCTGTAAATCGACCTGGTCCCGTCTTGGATCAGAGCGCAATACTCGAAGCTGTAACCGATCGCCTGGTGAAATAGGCCGATCGAAATGCATTGCAAATTCTAGTCCTAGATCTTCAAGCATTACCGATGCTAGCCCTTCGTGTTCTCTGAGCCAACGCAACATCATCGAAGTCCAGATTTCATCCATATTGCGTCGCAAGAATTCTAAACTCCAGTAACGATTCGTCTGACGTTCAAGAAAATTAGACTCCTGAACTGTGCTGAGAATACCGACCGTAATGTGCTCTACTTCTACTTCAGAAAACGGCAATTCGTCGCCCCGTAGATGGGCCTTAATTTGGAAATGAGCCAGTAAATCACTATAACGGCGAATCGGTGAGGTCACTTGAGCGTAGTAATCCAGACCTAAACTTGCATGACGCACGGGGGACACACTCATTTCACTTTTCGGCATACAGCGGCGCAACGCACAGGCCCGAGCGGGTCCAGCCGGAATTACTAACAGCTCATCGTCAGAAGGTAAATCGGGCTGGGTTTGACCTCTAAATAACAACGGAATTCCATTAGCGCTGCCATAGCGGGCCGCAACTTCTCCCGTCATAATCATCATTTCAGCCACTAAATCCCGTGGGAAAATATCCTGCAACACTTGCAAAATAATTTCTTCGCCGCCATTGATCACCTTA
>JAYUEU010000025.1:0-12582 GCA_043739065.1 Synechococcales cyanobacterium
AATTGTTTGATTGCTATGAAAAGATGGTGGACATAATTATTGATAGTGATACTGAACCGTCAGGGCATTTGTCTACTATGGTCGATTTGACCGGAAATAGCCCTGAAATTATTCGTCAAGGCAGTGACTGGGAAACCGTGGAACGTTTGATTTAGAGTCCAGCAAACCATTCGTAGCCGTTATCTTCCCAATATCCTTGCTTTGTCATTAATTGTTTCGTCAATATTACCTCCGTCACCCATTTACTTTGTTTGTAGCCAAGTTTAATGGGCGAGGCAAGGCGAAGTGGTGCACCATTGTCTATGGGAAGTGGTTCACCATTTTTTTGATAGGCTAATAATGTTTGTGGATGCAGTGAGGCCGCAAGATCCCAGCTTTCGTAATATCCGTCTGCTGATTTGAAATAAACATATTTTGTGCCCTCATTGGGTTGGGCCAATTTGATTAGATCACTTAGTCGTATACCACCCCATTGAACGATCGCCGCCCATCCTTCTACACAAACATGCCGAATGATCATAGAGGTCATCGGCAGAGTTTGAATTTCGCCTAAACTAAGCTGTAATGGATTCTTGACTTCGCCTGAAATTCTGAGTCGATATGTTTTAAGATCAATCTCTGGTACACCATTAAAGCTGTTTATTAATAATGAATTCGGTTCAATTTGATTTGCTGCAAATTCAGGAACAGGACGCTGTGAGACCATTAATTGTTGAATGGTTTGATTTAATGGTTCAGTCCATTGATTGATTTCAGAAATTCCCCAAGACGAGCTACAGCCATTCAGTAAAAAGCTTCCACCTACAAAGCCTGACCATTGTAGTAATCTACGACGAGACATCGTTTTTTTCGGTAATATCAGACCCATAATATTCGCCCTCTGAGCGTATGCAAATAGAATTTATATAAACATTGATTTAACTAATCGTATTCCACCAAATTTTAGGGCTAGAAATGAATGGACAAACGTAAATCCTAATACGATCGGAATCGTCAAAAAATGTACCGTTCTTAATATCTGCCAACTGCCAAAAAGACTTGCGAGCCAATGCAATTGGGCTGGTTTATACATCACTACACCAGAGACGATCGCAAGTAGTAATAGTGGAATGATCATGGTATACACGATCTTATGTCCTGCAAAAATCTTCCGTTTCACATTGGCACTAGCTTGGAGTGCTTTGAAATCATTGGAAGCCGCAAAGCGATTTTTCCAGCGTTTTGTTATAAGAATATAGAGTCCGTAGATTAGCAAATTGATAGCATAAATCCACATCGCCGTAAAATGCCAAACCCGTCCATCCGCTAGCCCATCACCTAACAAAAAAGTGCCCGGTAAATGCATTCCCTCTCGTCCACCAAAAACAGGATTGGCATTATAAATTCGTAATCCACTACTTGTCATGATGAGTAGACTCAGAATGTTGATCCAATGAAACGCTTTAGCCAGCAAATCCTGTTTAGGCGCTTTAGGTTTTTTGGTTAATTTCTTGACTTCTTCCATGAGCGATCGTTCTCTCCTATAAAACTAAAGCTGAAACTAAAGTGTTTGTGGTGGGAATAAAGGCGCAAGTAATAATTGAATTTCCAAGTCCCAGCCCAACAAAATCGCGATCGCAGTCAAGATAATTAAACCACCTCCAATGCGAGTCAATTGTGAACTAATCTCACGTAATTTTAAAAATCGTTTTGCGATCGCTTGCCCTCCATAGGCAATAGCCAACATGGGTAAAGCTGCACCAATGCCATAGGCGACCAATAATCCCAAGGATTGCGCTGCATTCTGGTTGACAGAAAGTAACAAAATGCTACTCAACACCGGACCTGCACAAGGTGTCCAAAGCAATCCCAATTGAGTCCCCAAAAGAAATTCACCCCAGAGTCCCACCGCTTTCGGTTCCTTAATCCACCGTTGAATGGGTAAAGCACTAAATAGTCGGTAACTCCAATTTGGAAATAGCGCGAGTAATCCTAACCCAAGGAGCAGCGCGATCGAAATACTCCGCAGCACCGCCATCAATCCCGCCAACCACTGCGCCGTAATCTCAATCAAACTTCCCGCCACCGCAAATCCTGCGACTAATCCAGAGATCAGTAATAGCGGTCCTGCTCGGTGAGTCGAAAGCGATCGCCCCACAATAATCGGTAATACGGGAAGAATACAAGGAGAAATAGCAGTGAGAATTCCTGCAAATAGTGCTAAACCAATACTCAAATTTTGGGTCGCCATGATTTAACTCAAAAACTTAACTCAGCAGCATTTGAATGGTTTTCTCAGTGGTGTCGTAGGCTCCTTCGCCAACATGATCATAGCGAATGATGCCTTGACGATCGGCGAGAAACAAATGGGGCCAGTATTCATTATTGTATGCTTTCCACATGGTAAATCCATTGTCGATCGCGTTGGGGTAGGTGATGCCACGTTTCTGAATGGCTCGTTTGACATTGCCAATATCTCGCTCATAACCAAACTCCGGCGTGTGAATGCCAATCACATTAAGACCTTGTTTTGCATATTTTTCATGCCAACGAATGACATAAGGCAATGTACGTTGGCAATTGATACAACCAAAGGTCCAAATGTGAATCAGCGTGGCTTTACCTTTGAGATCATGAATGGACAGCGGTGATGAATTAATCCATTGTTCAATGCCTTGGAATTCTGGAAGCGATCGTTCAGGTTGAGCTGCTAGTACCTGTCCCGATAATTCTATAGGTTTGGCTGATGTTGAACTATTGGATTGCGAAGTTTGCGGGGTGCAGGCGATCGTCCCTCCCAAGCTCACCATGCTCAAACCCAAGTAGGTCAACATTTTTCGCCGATTCAGTGAACTACTATCCATTTTCATGTCTCTCTAAGGGTTAATTACTTTTTCTCACTATCTTTCTTCATCGCATCCCCTTTCATCGCATCCCCTTTCATTGCATCCCCTTTCATCGCGTCACCGCCTTTCATCGCGTCACCGCCTTTCATCGCATCCCCTTTCATCGCATCTCCTTTCATCGCATCTCCTTTCATCGCATCCCCTTTCATTGCCCCTTTCATCGCATCCCCTTTCATCGCGTCACCGCCTTTCATTGCATCGCCATCTTTCTTCATTGCATCCCCTGAATTAGAAGCGGGGGTACTGCAAGCGGCGAGACTAGTCATGAGGGCAAAACCGATTGCTAGGCTAAGGAACTTACGGTTGGATTTCATGATTCTTCTCCAAGATTTGGTAAATAGTTGAGTTCGTTTCTGTGATTTGAATTTATCGTTTATTCCTGAGAAATTCCTGAGATTCGGCTAAAAAAATTATCAGGTAAAATTCAGATATATCCAGATTGATTTGACCTGACATTCATCAATTTTGACTATTATACGCCGCGAAAGTCCGATTCTATTGGCATCCAATTGCTAGGTTTCATCTCCACCAGCATACGCATTTTTTGAGTATCTTGTATTGTTCCGATCGCACTCAATGCGATCCCCACTAGTAAAACACTGCCGCCAACAAATTGAGGAATCATCGGGAATTCATGCAGGATGATAAATGCCATCATAATAGAAATCATCGGTTGCATCGCTGTTGCTAAAGTTAATTCTGCGAACGTTGATTTTTTCTGGGCATTAAACCAACAAAGCTGTCCAATAACGACAATAACTAAGCTATAAATCATCACCCATCCCCATAAAAAAGGTGAAAATACATCCACAAAGTGATGGGGACCATAGAGAATTTGAGCAATCATAAAAAATACGATCGTTCCAATTCCAGTTCGCATGACTGAAAAAATTCCCAAGGGCACCGTTTTTAGATAAATTTTAGTGAGGAGATTTGCGATCGCTAAAAGAATCGCTGAAACCCCTACCAGAAATTCGCCTTGATTCATGCCCAATGATCCAAGTGACATCATAGTAGCTATGGTATGGGGAGATAACCAAGCCGTAATGACCACGCCAATCAAGGATGCGATCGCCCCAAAAAATGTATAGCGATTTATTTTAATTCCCAATACAAAAATGTTAAGGGCAAGACTGATCGGTACTTCTAATCGGCTAATAATGACAACATTAGTCACACTAGTTTGATCGAGGGCTGTGAAAACCAACGCCGGAACTAAGGCTCCTGAGATTAGACCAATTGCACTCAAACTTAACCAGTCACGGGATCGAATCTTTTTAACTTCTTCCCATTTCCAATCCTTAGAAAATAGCGAGATCATCACGATCAATGCACAAAGATTACCGACGAAAAGAATATTACAGAGCGAAATCGGGTTTCGACCATCGATTAAATGATCATGACCAATTAGATTCAGTTTACGAGTTAATGCACTGGATGCGGCAAACACAACCGTTGCGATCCAAAGATAAAAATGTCCTGATTGTAATATCGAGCGAAAAAATGGATTGAAGATTTGTTTCATAGCACTGTTCATGCCTCTAGAGCTGTAATACAAAAGTATTAATACAAATTATCATCGTTTCAATCTATGGTGGATACCTGAGAAATTGCTGAGTTTTCCCTAAAAAAATCTTCAGGGAAATTTCAGAACATCTAAGGGACTATCTCAGAAGGGATTCAGATCATCCTGCGATTCTGATATCAGTGAGCCACAGCGCTTTACTTAAACACAGTTCACAGATTCTTTTGGGAGTGATCCAATGAAATTAGCAACTTTAATGACAGGCATCGCAATGATCGGTTTGGTTACACTGGGTGACGCTTCATTAAATCTTCTGAATCCGACGATCGGTAGTCCCGCCCAAGCCGCAGAAGCAAAACCCGCTGGACCCACTGTCCAAGAAAAAGTGAATATGATTGTCAAAAATAAAGGCCAAATCGGTGGTGGCGACCAATTGCGTCGGTTCTTCTATGGCGATTTAGAGCCGATTGGGATTCAACCCGGTGGAGCAGGTATGGTCGTCAATCTCTACAACAAAGCTAATGATGTCACCTTTTCCTATTGCGCCACTTTTGATGTTGTGGTTGCCGTAAAAAGCGGAAAAGTTGCAAGATTCGCGCCTAACGAAGTTAAATAGATTCTATCCCCATAGCCCTCTTAATCTAGTTCTTAATAAGAGTGGACCGGAAGAAACAAGAATCACCTCTCAACACTCAAGAATCAAAGTCCCCCTTATCAAAGAGGATTTAGGGGGATCGAGATCTGTCCCACTAACTAGTCTGATTGGATAGAGGTATTGTATGGAACTCAGCGATACGATTTTGCTGTTGCACCCAGTGATTGCGATCGTAGTAGTGTTCCCATTGATCGGGATTGTCGTCAATCGGGCATTTCAAACCCGTCAACGTCGTCTACAAACGAAAAGTGGTGAGAAAAGTAAAATTCCTCCGGTTGTCGGTCAGGAACATGTACAAATCGGTCGGTGGTTAACGGTTTCGGTGGTTGGGATTGTTTTGATAGCATTAGGGAATGATGTTTTCGGGAATATTCTGACCAAGAATATCTGGGAAAGAGAACCGTTAAAAGTCTTATTGATTGGTCTTACATTTCTAGTAGCGCTCGGGTCTTTGACACTATTGTGCCGAGCAATCGATCGACTCTGGCGCGGAGTCTTCGCGATACTTTCGGGGATGAGCTTAGTGATTTTGGGGAGCCAAGATGGTGTTTATCGAAATGTTGAACATTGGTATCTTTCCCACTACTACTATGGGATTACTGCGGCATTACTGATGATTTTTTCGATGGCAATCTTACAAGAGATTTACAAAGACAGAACGAATCGTTGGCGTAGTATCCACATTACTTTGAATTGCATTGCACTGGTTATCTTCATTGTTCAGGGTTATACTGGATCATTATCTCTATTGGAGATTCCGTTACACTGGCAAAAGCCATACATCGAACAACTATACAAACAAAAGTGCAATCAAAAGACTTGTACGATTCAGCTATCATCGATCCATACAGGAGATAAAGTTAATGTTTAACGATCGTTTCAAATTCTTGCGTTATTCATTGTTGAGCCTTCCAGTTTTAGCCATTCTTACATTGTCTCTCAATCGAAATGTAGGCTCTACTAGCAGCGTTCCAACCCCTGCGGCTGATATTTCACGAGCCACTGCCAGCGGCAAACAAACCGCTATATTAGCAGGCGGATGTTTTTGGGGAGTAGAGGCGGTGTTTGAACATGTGAAAGGTGTAACGGATGTGGTATCAGGATATTCTGGCGGTGATGCGACGACTGCTAGTTACGCTCAGGTCAGCTCCGGCGAAACGGGACATGCTGAATCGGTTCAAATCACTTACGATCCGAAAAAAGTTACGTATGATCAATTGCTCAAGGTCTACTTCACCGTCGCTCATGATCCGACGGAGGTAAATCGTCAAGGGCCAGATACCGGATCCCAATACCGATCGGCTATTTTCACCACTAACAATGAGCAACAGAAAGATGCAAAAGCTTATATCGCTAAGCTCACTCAAAGTAAGGCATTTCCTAAACCGATCGCAACGACTATCTTACCGCTGAATTCATTCTATCCAGCAGAAACAGAACACCAAAATTTCATAGCGCGCAACCCTAACTATCCCTATGTTGTGATGTATGATTTACCAAAACTAGAGCAACTTCGCAAACAATTCCCTGAACTTTACAAGTCCTAAAATTAAAATTGGAGAAAAGATCATGAGAAGACGATATTTACTAACCGCAGGTAGTGTGGCGATCGGCAGTATTTGGTTATCGCAATATTTACCAGAACGTAGCCAAGCAGATTCACTGATAGAGGCTAAATTTGAAATTAATAAAACCGACGATGAATGGCGTAAAATCCTAACCCGCCAGCAATATGATGTTCTGCGACTAGAAGGGACGGAAGCACCCGGAAGCAGTCCACTTTTAGAAGAACATAATGTTGGAAATTTTGCTTGTGCAGGCTGCGATTTACCGCTATTTAGCTCAAAAACAAAGTATGAAAGTGGTACGGGTTGGCCGAGCTTTTATGCATCTATTGAGAATGCGATCGCTACCCGACGAGATGGCTCACGCTTAGAAGTCCACTGTCGTCGCTGTGGTGGACATTTGGGTCACGTTTTTGATGATGGTCCGCAACCCACCGGAAAACGCTATTGTATGAATGGTGCTGCTTTGAAATTTATTGCGGGATAATAGTAGTATTGTGAATCTATGTGCTGATTCATTTATGATTTGAACTAGGATTTCTATGACGGCTGCTCATATTCTAATTGTTGAAGATGAAGTCAAACTTGCCCGATTTATCGAGTTGGAATTGAGCAGTGAAGGGTATGAAATCACGGTGGCACATGATGGATTAAATGCCTTGACATTGGTGCGTGAGTCCAGTCCCGATATGATTTTGTTGGATTGGATGTTGCCGGGAATGAGTGGTGTGGAAATATGTAGACGGTTGCGCAGTACGGGAAATAAGGTGCCCATTATCTTTCTCACGGCACGCGATGAGATTAGCGATCGGGTGGCGGGACTGGATGCGGGTGCCAATGATTATGTGCTTAAACCCTTTAGTATTGAAGAACTACTCGCTAGAATTCGTGCCCATTTGCGCCAAATACAAATCGATGACTCTAATATTTTGAAATTTCAAGATATTAAACTCGATCGGCTGACCAGAGAGGTATTCCGGGGAACACGATCGATCGAGTTGACGGTAAAAGAGTTTGATTTGCTTGAATATCTTTTGAGTAATCCACGCCAAGTTTTTACACGAGATCAAATTCTAGAAAAGGTTTGGGGATATGACTTTATGGGAGACTCCAATATAATTGAAGTGTATATTCGCTATTTAAGACTGAAGCTTGAAGACCAAAATGAAAAGCGTTTATTACATACCATTCGAGGTGTTGGCTATGTTGTTCGGGATTAAGGAAATAATAGGGAGAATTGTTAAAATAACTAAATTAAAACCAATCGATCGGTCTTCACTTCAGTTTAGATTAACTTTAGAAATTGCCATGCTTTCAGTGTTGAGTTTGAGCAGTGTTGCGGCTTGGACAAGCTGGAAAATGCAGGATATCCTCATTACCACCCATACTCAAAATGTAAAATATATCGCAACTCGTTTTCCCCGTGATGTTGAACTTTATAGCGATATGCTTCCGCCTAATGTTGGCTTGCAAAAAACAATTGATAATGTGTCAGTTCCCAATTTAGTGATTTGGGTTAAGAGTCCGGATAATAAACAGCTTTTGGCACAATCCAATGGCATGAGTTCCTCCTTTATGGCCGATGAGGAATTGATGAAACTTGCGGAAATGCGTCTTCAGCCAATGGTCTATCAGTTTTACGATCGTTTTTTGGTGTTGTATCAAGGTGAGGTTTGGATAAAAAATAATCTGTTGGGCAAAGTCTATATGGCACAAGATGTGACTGACGAGGAGCGCCAGTTAATTAATGCGATTCAAAGTTTGGCAGCAGTTTGTATCTTAGCGACGATTGCCACAATTATTACGATTGCTTTTAGGATTCGTCGATCGCTACAACCTTTACAGGAAATGAATAAAATCGCTGGAGCTATTTCCGCAGAAGATTTGAGTCAAGCCAAATTGCACCTGAACAGTGCGCCTAGCGAAGTCAAAGAATTAGCTCAGACTTTTAATATGATGTTGTCACGGTTGTCAGACTCTTGGGAACAACAGCGACAATTTGTGAGTAATGTTTCCCATGAACTTCGCACCCCGCTGACCGTTGTTTTGGGCTATGTCCAAAGTCTCCTCCGTCGCAGTACAAACTTGAACGATTATCAAAAAGAAGCTCTCGAAACTGCTGCATCCGAAGCCGATCGGACTGTGCATTTACTACAAGATTTACTCGATTTAGCGCGTGCGGATAGTGGCTATACTGTTTATCGACGCGATCGGGTGAACTTGAATGAGTTAGTCACTGAAGTTGCGGGAATGGCAGAACAATTTAGTAATCGACTTATTCAAATTGAAGCGTTAGAAACCGTCTTTACTATTTGCGATCGTGATCGACTTAAACAAGTCCTTATTAATCTAATTGATAATGCCGTCAAATATTCTGCGGCTGATCAATCGATTATATTGAAAATTGATCAAAGTCATCAAAAAATTAATATTCAAGTTTGCGATCGTGGAGTTGGTATTCCCCTTAAGGATCAAGGTCGAATTTTTGAACGATTTTATCGTGTTGATGAATCTCGAACTCGTGATACAGGCGGACATGGTTTGGGATTAGCTATTGTTAAAACATTAGTAGATGGCATGGGTGGAAGTATTACAATTCGATCGGAACTAGGAATTGGTAGCGTATTTACCATAGCCTTCACTTCATAATGATGGTAAGTAATTATGGTGAAATCAGTTTTGAGATTGATAAATAGGATACGAACTATTGTCTGAATTTGCCGCTTAAAGTACTGGAATACTTAAATCGATCGCGGTTTAGGGTTTAGCTACAATTCAAATCCCATTTCAGACAACGATCGCATCAACCGATCGCCTTCTGGTGAATCCATTATTTTATACAATCCGATCGCAGTTCTGAATGAATCCAAACTTTCAGGAACTCGACCTAATTTCATTAATACGACACCCAAATTTTGATAGGGTTCAGGATTTCTAGAATTGATTCTAATCGCACAGTTGTAAGATTCGATCGCAGCTTCAAAATTCCCCAATGCTTTCTGAGTCATACCAAGATTGTAATGGGCGATTGCACAAGTCGAATCAATAGCGATCGCCTCACTATAAATCCAAGCTGCCGTTTCGAGATCACCATTCATTTGCCGAAGTGCGCCCCAATTGACAACAGCACCAAGTTTAAGTTTGTCAGGAATAGATTGTTCAATGGCAAGTTGAAAGTGTTCGTCTGCTGCTTGAATTTGATTAGCTTGAGTATGGATAGAAGCCAAATGATAATGAAGTTCATAACGAGTAGCAGAGTCGATCGTCGTCGCGTCTAACCCCCGTTCTAGCAACAATTTTCCTTCATGATGCAATCCCAAATCACAATACAATGCGCCTAATTTGCTACAAACATAGGGATCATTTGGATTCTGATGTAAAAAGCCTTCCATTGTTGTGCGGGCTTTGGTGAACTTATCTAGTGAATTAATTAGCTCAGGCTGATAGCCATAATGTAGGAGAGCGATCGGGTCTAGAGTAACAACTTGCCAGTGGGATTCTATTTGTAATAATGCTTCTACACTATCGTCAATCATCGCGTGATAAGGCCGCTGAAAATTGATATTTGGATGTCGCCGAAACAATCGAGAAACTAAAGAATAGGGAGATTGCGTTGCTCCTACTTCCTGACGAAAAAGATTGATCACTAGCCGATGGGGATCTTGAATGGCCGCCAAAATTTCCGGCTTAATCTCTGGTATTAGTCGTTCATCTGCATCTAACACCAACACCCAATCGCCTGTCACAAACTTAAGTGCCGCATTCCGAGCCGCAGAAAAATCATCACACCATACAAAATGTTCAACCTGCGCGCCATACTGATGAGCAATTTCACAAGTATTATCTGTCGATCCTGTATCTAAAATTACAATTTGATCTACAAAATCAATAACACTATCAAGGCAAGCTGCAAGATTTTTAGCCTCATTGCGCACGATCATGCAGAGGCTGAGTGAAGGAGTGAGTGAAGGAGTAAGTGAAGGGCGATCGGAGGAAACTTCCATAGGACTGAATCAAAAGACCTAAATCATATTAAGCTGATATGGATTAAGAGTTGATATTAAATAGTGTCAGTCATGACTGCAATCTGGCGACGGAAAAAGAATCTAGAATGGGCAGCACAGGCGATCGTAGTGGCGATCGTAGTGGCTCTATTGGTGACGTTTGGTCATAATTTAGATCAAAGTTTAAAACGTTTAGGACTCCGACTAGGATTCAAATTTTTGAATTCTCAAGCTGGATTCAGTGTAGCAGAGTCTATCATTCCCTACGATCCTAGCCAGCCCTATAGTCGAGTGCTTTTGGTCGGATTCCTGAATTCCCTAAAAGTAATTTTGAGTAGTCTGGTCGCCGCGACCTTTATCGGTGTTGTTGCGGGAATCGCAAGGCTTTCGGATAATTGGTTAGTACGGCAAATGGCGAAGGTCTATGTCGAGGCATTGCGAAATCTACCGTTGTTGTTGCAGTTATTGTTTTGGTATTTTGTCGTATTTCTATCATTGCCAAAAGCTGACAATCCAATTTCATTAGGATTTATTCAAATCAGCCGATCGGGTATTAATCTATTTGGTTTAGCATTATCACCCGAATTTTCATCATTGTTTGCAGGACTGACCTTTTATACTGGAACCTTCATCGCCGAAATCGTTCGAGGCAGTATTAAAGGTGTCGATCGGGGGCAATCGGAAGCTTCACGGGCATTGGGGTTGTCGGCTGGGGTAACATTGCGTCGGGTGATTTTTCCGCAAGCGTTACGAACCATGATTCCATCTTTAGCAAATCAATATTTAAACCTCGCAAAAAACTCTAGTCTAGCGATCGCCATTGGTTATCCTGATCTCTATGCCATATCGTCTACCACATTTAATCAAACAGGCCGAGCTGTGGAAATGATGATTTTGATTAGTGTTACCTATTTAGCGGTGAGTTTAACTATAGCCGGACTGCTCAATGCCTACAATAGTCGAATGCAGCGGAGTTCACGATGAATACAAAGATAACTGTAAAGCCTATGCGTTGGGTTCAAAAAAACCTGTTTAATACACCGTACAATACAGTTCTTACTGTTCTATGTCTATGGATTCTATGGAGTATTTCATCGTCTCTTTTTTCGTGGCTTAGTCAATCTGAATGGACGGTCATTAGTGAAAATTTGCGATTGTTTTTAGTCGGACGTTTCCCAGAATCTCAACTATGGCGGATGGGAACGATCGCAGTTATTCCCATTTTTATCGCAAGTACATTGGTCGTCCGCCGATCGCAAGGACTAAACTTTGTCCTGATTCCATTGGGATTAGCCGCAATCGGATGGTTAGCAAATGGTGGATTTGGATTGCCATTAATTCGATCGAATTTGTGGGGCGGATTGTTTTTGACCTTGTTTGCCGCTGCCATTAGTACGGCATTAGCATTTCCCCTAGGATTGTTATTAGCATTAGGACGACGGAGTGAACTCCCCGTCATTCGCGGAATTTCGACAGTCTATATTGAACTAGTGCGGGGATTACCATTAATTGGCATATTATTTATGGCACAAGTGATGTTGCCGTTGGTCGTTCCGTTTCGGCTCGATCGGTTGCTACGGGCAATCTTAGGGCTAACATTTTTCAATGCTGCCTATCTCGCTGAAAACATTCGATCGGGTCTTCAATCCTTGCCGCCCGGACAATCAGAAGCAGCGAGATCATTAGGATTAAACCCAATTCAAACCCTGAGATTTGTTGTATTACCTCAGGCATTAAGGCTGGTTGTTCCGGCGATCGTAGGTCAGTTCATTTCACTTTTCAAAGATACTTCACTTCTCGCATTATTTGCATTATTTGAATTAACCGGGATTGCCCGATCGATTCTTTCACAACCCCAGTTTATTGGGCGCAATGGTGAGGTGTATTTGTTTATTGGACTGATTTATTGGATGTTTTGTTTTGGGTTATCTCAATTTAGTAAACGGCT
>JAYUEU010000026.1:0-5465 GCA_043739065.1 Synechococcales cyanobacterium
TGCGCCAACCTTGAAACACCTCAACTCTTTCAAGTCCAACTGGTCCAAGCCGAAACACCCAAGGTCGAACTGGTCTGCACCAACAGCGATGGGCAATCAGGAGTCATATCCTTTGACTGGTCAGAAGTCGGACAATGGGTCAAAGGTCGTCTGCCGATTTTGGATCGCCCCCTAGAGTTCGACCCGCTACGCCGCGAAATATCAGCCCGATCGCGCAAGGAAGAAGTCCGAGACTTTGCCCTGGTTCTCGATTTACATTTACCCACCCGAAATTGCATTTTACGATTCTGCGATCGCAACTACCGCTTCGACCAAGGCGTAGATTTCACCCCCAACATCCCCCTCGCCCAAACCGTCACCCGATCGCAATGGAACGGCATCGTCGAATGGATTACCACTGAATTGCAACCCGCAAATACCACACCCAATACGGCAACACTTTATACAGCAACACTTTGGGATGATTTCAACGCATTCCGAGAAACCGCTATCGAATTTCCCCATTTACTCAAATCGATCGATCCCGGCTTTTATCTTCAAGGTCAAGAAAACAGTCGATTTAATCCCACCTTCCATCTGTATAGTTTGCTAGCATTCTGCAAAAAATCTATGTCGTAGCGACTCGTCTGTAACAAAAATAACAATTTCAGAGCGATCCCCGCAGTCCAAATCTCTATTAGCTTTCTAATTGTTATTTAATCTTTAGTATTGCAGCGGTTTCAGCTTCATATTCTTTCTAATATAAGTAAAGCTACGAATCCAGTAAGCGTAAGCATCACTCACAGCGTTTCACCCAAAGTCGGATGAACGGGAGATTTTCTCATTATGACTATTGCCACAAAACCCACAACTAACCCGATTCTTGCGATCGAGGCATTGGGCCAAAGCATTTGGATGGATAACCTAGCCCGCGATTTAATTGAATCCGGCGAGTTAGCTAAACTCATCGAAACTAAAGGACTATTGGGAGTCACCTCAAATCCTGCAATTTTTGAAAAGGCGATCGTTGGAAACAAGGTCTACGACAGCGCCATTGATGCCGGAATTAAAGCAAAAAAATCGTTGATGGAAATCTACGAATCCCTCGTATTTGAAGACATCCGTAACGCCTGCGACATCTTCAGAGGCGTATACGATAAAAGCAATGCTCTCGACGGCTACATCAGCATTGAAGTCCCGCCAAACTTAGCCGCCAACACAAACGACACCATCACCGAAGCAAAACGCTATAATAAAGTCCTCGCTAAGCCCAATGTGATGATCAAAATCCCCGGCACTCCCGAAGGACTCGCCGCCGTCACCGAAGTCATCGCAGCAGGCATTAACGTCAATGTCACCCTACTGTTCTCACTTCAAAGCTACATTGACACCGCTTGGGCCTACATTGCAGGACTCGAAAAACTAGCCGCAACGGGCGCGGATATCAGCAAAGTTGCCTCCGTCGCCAGCTTCTTCCTCAGCCGGATTGATGCCAACATTGATGCCCAGCTCGACAAAAAACTAGCCGCAGCAGGCATTTCTGATGCAACTAAAGCCAAGCTAGAAGGCATTAAAGGCAAAGTCGCGATCGCTAATGCAAAAATGGCCTACAAAGCCTACAAGGAAATTTGCGAAAGCGATCGGTGGAAAGCCCTAGAAGTCAAGGGAGCCAAAGTTCAGCGCCTACTCTGGGCTAGTACCAGCACCAAAAACCCAGCCTACAGCGATGTTATGTACGTGGATGAACTAGTAGGAGCTGATACCGTCAATACGCTTCCCCCACAAACTATCGATGCTTGCGTGGATCACTGTGACGTCGGCGATCGGATTGAAACCAACCTAGACGAAGCGATCGCACTGATTGCTAGCTTGAAGGATTCAGACGTGAACATCGATTTAGATGCAACCATGGCCGATTTGTTGGCGGACGGCATTGTTAAATTTGTCCAACCCTTCGACACTTTAATGAAAGCGTTGCAAAGCAAAATTGATGCGATCGCCGCCGCGTAACTTCGCAGCCGATTAACTCAGTGGATGCTTTAAAAGTAGTTGTGAACGTTGAGACTCGATCCTGGTAAATCTCCCTTATGAAGAGGGAGTAAGAGCGGAATTCTAGTTCCCTCTTTTATAAAGGGGCTAGGGGATCGAGTTTTCAATCCCAACGAAAGCGCAGTATTGCATTCCAAAATTTAACGTCCAAACTCCCCCAACCCACTTCAAATCCTAACTATGACAACACTTTTTGATACTCCGCTTCGGGAAAATCCACTGCGCGTCGGACTCCAGCAGCAGAGCATCCCAGAGCCAAACATCATCGTCTTCTTTGGAGCCTCGGGAGATTTGACCAAACGAAAACTGGTCCCCGCACTCTACAAACTCAGAAAAGAACGCAAACTTCCTCCCGAAACAACGATCGTAGGCATCGCACGGCGCGACTGGTCCCACGAGTATTTCCGTGAGCAAATGCGCGAAGGCATTACCGAATTTTCGGATGGCATTGGCGACGAAAGCCTCTGGGACGAATTTTCAAAGGGACTATTTTATTGCTCTGGCGACATTGACAACCCCATGAGCTACCAAAAGCTCAAAGCCTTTCTCACTGAACTCGACGAATTGCGCAATACCCGAGGCAATCGTGTTTTCTACCTCTCCGTCGCCCCAAACTTCTTCCCGGAAGCCATTCGTCAGCTCGGCGAGTCTGGCATGTTGGAAGACTCCACTAAAACCCGACTCGTAATCGAGAAACCCTTTGGCCGAGATCTAGGATCTGCCCAAGCCCTTAACCGGATTGTCAACCAGGTTTGCCGCGAAGAACAGGTCTACCGAATTGACCATTACCTCGGCAAAGAAACCGTCCAAAATTTACTCGTCTTCCGGTTTGCCAACGCTATTTTTGAACCGCTGTGGAATCGACAATATATTGACCACGTTCAAATCACCGTTGCCGAAACCGTTGGGGTCGAAGATCGTGCCGGGTACTATGAAAGCGCGGGTGCCCTGCGTGACATGATGCAAAATCACCTGATGCAGGTCTTCTGTCTTACTGCCATGGAACCGCCAAATTCACTGGATGCCGATGCCATTCGGACGGAAAAGGTAAAGGTTTTGCAGGCCGCTCACTTAGCCGATTTGAATAATCTGGAAAACTCTGCCGTTCGAGGTCAGTATTCCGCCGGACAAATCAAAACAAAATCAGTTCCGGGCTACCACGACGAAAAAGGTGTTGATCCCCGATCGACCATTCCCACTTTTGTCGCCATGAAGCTTGTGGTTGATAATTGGCGCTGGCAGGGCGTGCCCTTCTATTTGCGCACGGGAAAACGTCTGCCGAAGAAAACCAGCGAAATCGCCATTCAATTCCGCGATGTGCCGCATTTGATTTTTCAACAAGTCGCCAAGCAAGTGAACCCCAACGTACTCACCATGCGGCTCCAGCCCAATGATGGGATCTCTATGAAGTTTGAGGTAAAAATGCCTGGGGGCGACCTGCGTAGCCGATCGGTTGAAATGGACTTTGGCTATGGCACGGCCTTCGGTAAATCCTCTGGGGGAGATGCTTACGATCGGCTCTTGCTCGATTGTATGATGGGCGATCAAACCTTGTTTACCCGATCGGATGAAGTGGAAGCAGCTTGGCGTGTTGTGACCCCGATCGTAGCGGCTTGGGATGCTGCCGCAGATCCCGATTCGATTCCAAAATATGCCGCAGGAACTTGGGAACCGAAAGAGGCAGAAGATTTAATCAACCGCGATGGCCGGAAATGGCGACGGCTTTAAATCTTAGTCTGACTCAATCCACTAGATTCAAACCACCCATTCATCATTAGTCAGTAGGAATTATCCATGGTTTCCACCGCACCCGTCATCCCACTACAAGCCCCGAAAGATGTCTCCCTGTCCAAAATTCAATCCGAATTGGATGCCATTTGGACCATGTACAGCCAGCCTAGTTCAGATGGCTCGATACTAGGTGCGACCAAAGCAACGACCTTCACCCTCTTAGTCTATGAACCCGAAGAAACCCAACAGCTTCTCGCTGAACTGGGCTACTACACCGGACCCGTAGATGGCATCAGTGGACCCCGAATGAACGCGGCTATTCACTCAGCACAAGTGGCCTACAATATGGAGGTGAGCGATAAAGTTTCCATAGAACTGATTGCTCGTCTGCGTAAGGAAGTCTTCATCTGTCGAGGCGTTGACCCTCAAGAAGGCGACGTATGCAACATCTCACCCTATAGTCGTGATACGGGCGGCGCAGGATTAGCCGATGCGATCGCAGCCCAAAACCCCTGCCGGATCATTTCTCTATTTCCCAGCACTGACCTTTCTGAAGATACGGTCACAGCCCAAGTCTCCGCCTATTGCCCCATCCAAAAACGCACGGCCAGTTCCATGGTCTGCTGCGAGTACATCAGCCTTAAAGGGATCGAATCGGCTTTGGCCCGATCGAGTAGTTTAGTTCAATCACTATTACAACCCGGTTTGCCCAGTTTTCTTTGGTGGAAAGGCGAACCTAATCTCGACCAAGCTTTATTTCAGGAACTCGCTGAAGCTTGCACCGTACTGATTGTAGATTCTAGTAGCTTTGTGGATGACCCCGAAGGCCACCTAGCCAAACTGGATGCCATGCGAGACCTGGGAATCCAAATTGCCGATCTAAATTGGCGACGACTTGCGCCTTGGCAAGAGCTGACGGCGGAAACGTTTGATGCACCAGAACGCCTACAAAGCTTACTGGAAGTCGATCGGGTCACATTGCACCACGAAAAAGGAAATCGAACCCAAGCATTACTCTATTTGGGTTGGTTGGCTAGTCGATTGAATTGGAAAGTGCAGAGCCGCGTAGCAGAAGGAGGAGATCTAGACATCCAACGAATCTTTCTTACCGGAGCTAATGGTCGGCAAATTGAAGCGGATTTACTTTCCATTGAGGATCGCGCTCCGGGATTGATCGTGGGCGATTTGTTAGATTTACGGCTAACCTCCAGTAATCCCGAAGCCGACTGCTGCATGATCCTTTGCTCCGAAACTACAGGCTGTATGCGGATGGAAGCTCAGGGCGGCGCTGAATCCTGCTGGGTTAACCAAGTGACAACCCTGGATAATCAACAGGCTGAAAGTTTACTCAGTGAACAGCTTCGCACCACCATGCGCGATTTACTGTTTGAAGAAAGTCTCGCGATCGCAGCTCAAATTGTTCGGGCTAGTTAAGCAAGGCGCAACTAGGTTAAACTCGCCTTAATTCAGGGCTGGTGCTCCAGCGATCGCCTCTGACACTATTGGCACATCGTTTGTGACTCCTAAGGTTGCTCATATTGCAGCAGTCCTTGAGGCGACTTCTCCAGAAGTAAGGTGCTTACTTTATCTAGCCTTAATCGTACAATCAGCGCGATTACCCGAATGTACTAATCATCTAACGCTTCAGTGAGTTCCTGAAATAAAGCTTGGTCGAGATTAGGTTCGCCTTTCCACCAAAGAAAACT
>JAYUEU010000027.1:0-13173 GCA_043739065.1 Synechococcales cyanobacterium
TTGATGCCATCTTTACGCCCCAACTCCTTCACGCCGATGCCCGCAATTTCCGTCGGAGGATTGCTCGGAATAGCCTTTAGGACAGCTTCCTTGTGGGCATTGGTCAGGTGCATATCCAGACGGGTGTTGTAAAGCGGGCCATTGGCATCGGCGATCGCTTCCGAAACAAGCTGGCTGAGAGGTTTGCCTTCGTAGGCTACCAGTTCGGCAATCAACATATCTGCCAAAATTCCATCTTTTTCAGGAATATGACCAATAATGCTCAATCCACCGGATTCTTCGCCGCCAATCAATACGGTAGTTTCCCGCATTTGTTGCCCGACGTATTTGAAGCCAACCGCTGTTTCAATCAGTTCTAAGTCGTACTTGGCCGCTAGATTGTCCAGTAGATGCGTTGTCGCTACAGTCCGAACGATCGCGCCTTTTCTGCCTTTATTTTCCAACAAATGACGAGCCAGCAGGAGCAAAATGGTATTAGGCGTTAGGTAATTGCCCAATTCATCAATTACCCCAAACCGATCGGCATCTCCGTCCGTCGCGAGACCCATATCTGCATGATCCGCTTTCACCGCTGCAATCAGTTCGACCAATTGCTCGGGTTTGGGTTCGGGCATTCCGCCACCAAACAACACATCCCGGTGGGTATGAAAGGATTCAGTCTCGCAACCGCAATGGGCCAAAACGTCGTCTAAGTATCCACGAGAGGTGGAATATAGCGCATCGAATTTCACCTTCAGTTTTGCGCTGCGGATCCGATCGACATCAATGATGCTGTACAAAAACTTCAGATACTCAGGTTTGGGATCAAAGCTGCTGATATTCTGGGAATTCTTGTTTTCTGGCGGCAGGTCGGAGGCAGTGGCTAAGGCTGCGACAATGGTATCTGTAATGTCTGTCGTCGCAGGACCTGCGTAATCTGGGATGTATTTGATGCCGCAATAGGGAGCCGGATTATGGCTGGCCGTGAACATCAGTGCGCCTGCTGAATTCAGGTGCTTGGCGTTGTAGGCAATGACGGGAGTGGGGCAGTCTCGATCGACTATTTTCACGGTCCAACCCAGGTCGGCCAGGACATTAGCAGCGGTATAGGCGAACTGGTCGGCTAGAAAGCGTGGATCATAGCTCACCAAGACTGGACGGTCTTTGGAATATGCCTTTTCAAGATAGGTCGCGATCGCTCGCGTTACTTTGCAGACGTTGCTGAAGGTGAAGTCGTCGGCAATAATGCCACGCCACCCGTCGGTGCCAAACTGAATGGGCGGATTCGTACCGTAGTGAATGCTGGAGGCTGACATAAGAAGTTCTGAATTCCTTATTTAAGGTATTTATGGTTATGGTTCATCCTAGGGGAGAACGGCAGCAGATGCCCATAATTAAAATCAGATAAAATCAGAGTTGACACCAAAACTAAGACAACAACTGATGCCACGATTCACAGTAAACTGAATCAAAGTCGTTGCGATGTGTTTTCAGACACGCCATCAGAAACGATCGGTCAATTTTTATGAGTGATATTTTAAATGCGAGTTATAAATTGGTTGATGATGGCCTGTATGAGTGTTTTCGCTAGTCTGTTGATGTGGGTGATGCCTGCAGAAGCGATGGTGCAGGTGGCGGTCAAAGATGTGTTTTACCATCCCTGTACGGCGGAGATGGCCGAGGGGACGGTGATGAGCAATGGGAGTGGTCGTAGTGCGAGATGTTTTGTGGTGGAGGGGACAACGGTCAATACTTCAGGTAAAGATCTATTTAATGGCGATATTTTTGGCCGGGTTTTTGATGCGACGGGCGACACCATCATGGCTAATCGTGGACGGCTAGGTTCGGTTGATGAGATTCCGATGGGCGAAGGTCATTTTGCAATTCGCATTATTGTGCCAGAAGGTCAGCCGGAGCCGTTGCAGTTGAAGCAGTTTAAGGCGGCAGGGTTTGCGGGTAAGGTAAGGAGATAAGAATTTAGGATTGTTTTGCTTAAGATTATGTGAATTGATCGCCAGAAGTATTGCGAACAAGTTCTTTACTTACTTTTAAATGTCCAGTAGAAGTTTAATAGAAAGTTATGAATCGGCACGATTAATGTAGCGATCGCTTGCCCAAACAAGTACCACATACCAAATCCATTCACCAAACAGAACATAATCAAAGTATTCAGACATAGGCCCATGACTGATACAAGGGTGTAGCGAACAATTGCTTTACGATGTGATTGTTGTGTATGTTCAAAACTCCACTTAACATTCAGCCAATAGGACAACGTAAGTACTACTAAAAAACCGGCTACAGAGCTTACGATCGGATCTAAATGTGCCCATTCTACCAAAATAGTTAATATTGATATATGTACGGCTGCTCCCAATAGCCCCACAATGGCATAACGCAAAAAGCTACGATTCATATATGTTTCGCCATAGCGATAGAAAAGACAGAAATGATGAATTGAATTGGTTAATTTGATAGATCTAAACTAGAGAATAGGTTCGAATCAACTATCGAGTTTAGAGGACTATTAAACTCGATAAAGTCTTGTTTTGAATTGAAAATATTCAAGATTTTTGAGATACCGAGGTAAATGTCAATATAGTTTCAAGATTGTTACTGGTAATGACGTTTGAGTCTTGCATGTTAACTAGGAAGGATAACTGGAGTCTAGGCTTTGAGGTTACGATCGGTGGCAACGATATATATCAATAGTGCAAAAGATGCCGCTGAAATACCGCTACCGATTGCAAAGCTGAGTGGGCGAAACGAGAATGTCACCACATGCGACCCCGGCGGAACTTGCACCCCTCGCTGCACATAGTTCGTTTGATATATCTTTGTTGGTTGACCATCGATCGTGGCTTTCCACCCCGGATAATATATATCGCTTAAAACTAGGAACGTTGGTGCGGCAGACTCAGTTTGAATCGTCATCTGGGTCTCAGCTAGCTTCAGAATTTCGGCTCGATCGGTAGGTGTTGTAACTGAGTCTTTCATCACTGCTGTCGGATCCTCCACCAAAGCCATTTTGCTGGGGTCATATTGTCGTCCATCTGGCAATTTCGACGTACGGATCGCCGTCAAGATTTGTTCTGGTGTCAGCGCGATCGACTCAGACGCCAACCAGGTCCGAGGTAACACTCGACTGTTTATGTATAGCGTATTACCTGGAGCCTGTTCAGTCGATCTTTTCCATTTAGTCGATAAATCCATCCCACTGATCAGCTTCGTGGTTTGACTGGCTCGATCGAATAAACTAATCTGATTCACTTGTAGCACCCCCGATGGGTAAGTCCACTTTATCTCTAGATGTCGAATTTTCTCTGCCGCAGTCAGAGAAAATCGCCTAGCATATTGATGAGCCAGATAATTCGGAGCCGCTAGATCTTTAAATACAGGCGGTCGTTGATGCTGCATTTTGGGCTGTACATCGGAACGATCATAGGCTGCCTCTGCTGTATCCCGTCCTGCCAATAAAGGATAATTCGTCACCTTACCTTCAGTATCAGTAACTTGAATTTTAGCTATCTCCGCCCCATTGGGAATCGTCACCGAACACCCCAAAGACGAAACCAAACCAATTTCTGTCACGATCTGAGGCTCATTTTCAAAATCAATTTGGGCCATAGTGGGCATTAAGGATGGAGCACAGGCACCCGTCCCCAGAGCTAACCCGAGATCTACTGTAGCCCAAGTCATAGTCGATGAGGACAAATTTGATGATGAGGACAAATTTGATGATGACTTAACCATCGTTGGAGATATCAATAGATATTTAACCGCCATTAAATCCAATGACCGATCGCTACTCGTCGCCGAAAATTTCAGCAGACTACCATTGGAACTAATCTGCATCAACTCACTCACACGAGAAAGAATCAAAGGCGAATATCCACTAGCATTAGGCATCCCCCATAGGCGAGTCATATTCGGGAAAAGTGCATTCAGATTGGTAAACGCACCTTCGGTGTCGCTAAACAATCTCTGATGAGTCGCATTGAGTTGATCACGATATTGCATGACTGTCGGCACTGGTTGGAGCCGCTGTGCTTGCGGTGAACCAACTTGCCATTCCCAAAACCAACCAAAGCTCCCCATATCAAGTATCAAAACGACGATCAGCAATAGCTGACTCCACCACCGATCGCGCCATCGACTCCAAACACTAAGCGCCATAATACCCAATCCAAAAAGGACTAGGGGTATACCAACCGCCGGATTTTTCCAGGGCCACAGTTGTAAATCGGGAAACCCGCTCGTCGCCGCCCATGACCGCCAATCAGGATATAAAACTATCATACTGATTAAGCTCAGGAGCATGATACCGCCACTGCCCATCATGGCGCGTAAAATCACTCGTTTCGACACCCAACGTCGCTGAATTGCCGCAATCCCAAATCCTGCCAAAACACTAACTGCTAAGGAATATTCGACAAAATGCCGAGCTGGTGCCCGAAATTTGTTATACAGTGGCACATCATAGAACATCCGCCCCAAGAAAATGTCACGGCCAAAGGTCAGAATTAGAGCGATTAAACCAAACCAGAACCAGAATAAGATGATTCTTTGACGACCGCGAAGCATTTGTCCGTCACGGTGCGACAATAGACCAACTACCACCAAAGGAATCGGAAGTAAACCCACATAACCTGTAATTTCAGTCAAGAACCATTCCCCCCAGAACGGTCCGGCAAATACACTATAGGGCGGTTGATAACCACTACCAAAAAGGTAAGGAAACAATAATTGAAGTGTTTGCTTTTTCGGAAAGGAAAAGCTAATAAAGTCATCGAAAGTCATCGTCGATCGTACACTCAAACTACTCAATTCCGCTGTGGGCAAAATCTGAATCGCACATAGCCCCAAACCAACGGCAAACAGTCCTGCCACCCAGCGATAGTATTGCCAACGACCCGATACCGCCTGACCACCTAAGAACAACGCATAGAAAAATCCCATACCCATCATGTAGAAGATCATTTGGGGGTGGCCACCGAGAAAACAACAAGCTAATGCCAATACACCGATCGCCCACCAAAAGCGACTAAATCGATGGCGTAGTCGCTCAAGCGCACAAATAAATAACGGCATCCAAGCCGCTGCGTGAATCATAGTGATATGGCCTAGGTGCGACATCATGAAGCCGCTCATGCTAAAAATCACACCCGTAACGATCGCCGCCAATATGGAGGATGTCAGAGTGTAGGCATAACAATAGGCAAAGCTCCCTGCCAACACATAGGCTAGGATAACAAAAGCATTCCAAGAACCAGGAATCCAACTCAACACCATGGCTGGTGGATACCAGTTCATATTTTGAGGATCTGCCATCAACGGATAACCAGCAGAGATCAAATCCGTCCACAGAGTTTTCGGCCCATAAAAGGCTGGCACATAGTAGATCAATCCATCGCCCGGAGCCAACAGTCTGTCCGAAAAAATTACGGGCGAAAAAAAAGCCCCGTAAAGCAGTGAAAAACCCAGAAAAACCAGCGTACTATGAATCAGCGCCGTCTTGATCGAGACAACACCCTGTGGCTTCTGATCATCGGCAGGTATGGTTTGCATCAACTTCCTCGTAAAATTTTCGATCACGCAACACATTTACCAAATTGACATCAACTACCAAATTGACATCAACTACCAAATTGACATCACCTTGCATCGATCAAGCTAATCAATACCGCTTCCGGGCCACTACATACATGATGTCGTATAGATTCAGATAGAAATCAATCTTAGTAATTTTAAGTCGCTTTAGCATCTCATAGAATTTCGGCTGCCGCCAACGCAACACCAAAATATTGTAAGCAACATTATCCAAGCTACGATAAAAACCACAATGGCGGCTATACACCACATCAAACCCATAATTATTCAGCATCTGCGCTAAACTTTTCTGCGAGAAGTAATGAATATGCGTGGGGGGATGAATCAATCTCCAGTTCTCTTTGCGCAAACGGGCGTTCACGCTTTCAATATCCCCCGTTGTTACGGTCAGCAACGCACCTTTTTCCATGTGCTGCGACAGCTTTTCAATATATTGATCAGGATGGGCCAAATGCTCGATCGTATCCCACATACAACCCACATCGACTTTACGATCGCCCATGTCGTATTCCAAAAAATCCGACTGGGTAACATCCAGATGCAATTCCTGAGAAGCATAGCGAATACCATCTTCGGTAATATCCACCCCCTGCACCCGATCGAACAAAGCTTGCGCCTTCTCCAAGAAAAAGCCATAGGCACAGCCGATTTCAAACAACGATCGATGTCGTTCTGGATTGAGAAACTGCTTCAGCGTTTTCAGACGCAAATCAAAATTCTTCTGAGCAATACGTTTATCCGCAACGTAATCACTATACTCCTCACCAAAGAAGTAGTCTTTTTGATAAATCTTAAATAACTCTTCATTCGACAGCGACAAATCAGCGAACACGTGGCCGCAACTTGGGCATCGCTCGATGCCTTGATACAACCGCTCTGGGGTGTCGTGATTACAAACAATGCAATTAGTCATGATGGAAATTAATTTTCTCCGCGACAATGTAGTGGGGGCGGCCTTTGACTTCATCAAAAATCGCGCCGATATATTCACCGATCAAGCCCAGACAAATTAGCTGCACCCCACTCGACAAAGACACCATAAATACTAGGGTCGTCCAACCAGAAGGTAACGACGCATAGATAAAGTATTGAATCACCGAAATTAGAGCATAAGCAAAGCTAAATAGGGCAAACACCATGCCCATAACGATCGAGAGCTGCAATGGTCGCTTACTAAAGGAAATCATCCCCTGTAAACCAAACCGTACCATCCGACGCAGCGAGTATTTGGTCTTGCCCGCAAAACGATTTCTGGCCTGAAACCGAACGCCGACATTCTCAAACCCCACCCAGCTAAACAAACCGCGCATAAACTGATTACGTTCACGAATTTGATGTTGAAACACAACAGCAACAGCCCGCGAAATTAATCGAAAATCCGCTGCATTTTCCGATATCGGAATCTCGGAAATCCAATTGACTAACCGATAAAATAAGCGTGAGCTTATTTGCTTGAATAGTCCACTATCTAGGGAATCTTCACGAATCGTATAGACAATATCATATCCCTGCTCATATTGCTCCAGCATCGTCGGAATCAACTCCGGCGGATGTTGCAAGTCACCATCCATCATGACGATCGCGTCGGCATGACAATGATCAATGCCCGCGAGCAAGGCCATCTGATGACCAAACCGTCCCGACATCGCCAAAATTTGCACCGATTGATCCCGCTGAGCAATTTCCTTAAGAATCGCCAAGGTGCGATCGGTGCAACGATCGAGTACAAACAAAATATTCGTCTCATAGCGATCATGCAACGAAGCTAAGACCACTGACAGCTCGTTATAAAATGCCTCAATCACACTTTCTTCGTTGTATACCGGACTAATAATCGTTAGAGTTTTCATAGGAAGTTATTGCAAACATAAATATATCTAACTGCTCAACCAAAGTCTCTATCAGGACGATCGCGTCAGCAAGTCTGCCAAAATTCCCTGCAAGGTTTTCTGTAAATCAAATTGTGGCGATCGTCCGAGCAACGTCGTTAGTTTTTCTGTACAGCCATAATGTATCGGAATATCCAACGCCTTAAACCTCTGTGGATCAACCGTAACCGTAACCGCGACCCCAGCTAACTCAATCAATAATTGCAGCAAATCCGCCATCACCACGCCCTGGCCCGAACAAACATTAATCACCTGATCATAAGCTTGGGGATTTTGGATTAATTGCCAATAGATTTGCACAACCTCGGCAATGTCAATAAAATCCCGTGAACTGCCTAAATTGCCAACCGTGATCGTTGGATCTTGACAACCTTGCATAATATTCACGACCTGCTGGGCAAAGCTCTGCACAGACAAATGGGGCGGCATTCTCGGCCCAATAATATTAAATGGTCGCACCATGATCACTGGTTTACCCGTCCGAGCCGCCGCCGTACCCATATGAGTTTGCGCTAATTTGCTAATACCATAATGATGGTATGGCGACACTGGTGTTAGCTCATGAATCGGCACTTGTTCTGGAGCGATCGCTCCATATTCTGCGGATGTCCCGACTAGCATTGCCGGCACTGTTGCAGCTAACCCACTTAAGTCCATCGCTTGGAGCAAGGCCGCTGCATAACTGGCATTAATTTGATAAAAAATAGCGGACTGGGACCCACTCGCCACCCCGGCCAAATGAAAAATATAGTTAGGTTGTACCGTTTCCAGTACCGCCGCGATTACCTTGGCATCAGTCACATCGGGAATTACATGGTGTCGATCGGTCGGGGATTTAACCCCTAATGTATGAACCTCAACGCCCTGCGCTGTGAGATATCGCACTAGATGTTGTCCACAAAAGCCGCCGCCACCTGTGATTAAAACCTTACTCATACGTCTGCCGGAATAAACTGTTCTGGATTCTCGACGAATTTATTCACTGCAACTTGATAGTCATCGACTCGACCAATATCTAGCCAATAACAAGGTTCACGATAACAATGTACCGGATGACCATCCCGCGACAGTTGCATCATCAAATCAGGAATATCCAAATAGGTATCACGCTTGAGATACGGTGCAATTTGCCGTTTATTCAATACATTCACACCCATGCTGACATCAAAATGATAGACAGGCTTTTCTGTATATTTCGCCAATCGGCCTTGATCATCCATATCAATCACGCCAAAATCAATTTTAACTTCTCGCTGATACATCCCGATCGTCGCCGCTGCTTGCCGTTCTTTATGATGCTGAATCAGATTACTAAACCGCATCGTCGTCAGTAAATCACCATTGAGGATTAAAAAGTCTTCCTCCAAGCGATCGAGCGCTAACGAGATCGGACCCGCCGTCCCTAAGGGTTTCTCCTCTAGGGAATAGGTGATTTTCAAGCCTAACCGTGAGCCATCTTGGAAAAACGCTTCGATTAAATGGCTCAAATACCCAACTGCTAAAATCACTTCCGTAATTCCAGCGACCTTCAACTGCCGCAGCAAGATTTCTAAAATCGGATAATCCCCCACAGGCATCAAAGGTTTCGGCAAAACCGTCGTGTAGGGATAAAGCCTCGTCCCCTTGCCGCCCGCTAATACTAATGCTTGCATAAAAAAGTCTCACACACTATTCTCACACACTATATTGATCAGCCTTAAACAAGCTCAAATTCTGCCGCACAAAATCGATCGTCTCACGCAATCCGGCTTCCAAGGAATATTGCGGTCGCCAATCAGCGATGTCCGCAGCTTGAGTATTGTTACAAATTAGGGTAAAGACTTCGCTAGCACTTGGTCGAACGCGATTCGCATCAGCCACGATGGGCTTATCCATCTGCATGATCATCAAAATCATCTGGGCCAGCTCGCCGATCGTAATCCCCTTTCCATAGCCAATGTTGGTGACTTGACCGATCGTTTTCGTCGATTCTGCAATTTTAATAAAGCCCAAAACAGTATCTTTAACAAAGTTCAAATCCCGCACTGGATCGAGCGAACCCAGATGAATCTGTGGTTGAGTCAGCGCTTGGCTAATAATTGTTGGAATCACAGCGCGAGCCGACTGACGCGGCCCGTAAGTATTAAACGGACGAATCGTGGAAACAGGCAATTCAAACGCCAAATGATAACTTTCTGCCATTTTGTCCGCCGCGATTTTGGAAGCAGAATAGGGCGACTGGCCTTGCAGCGGATGCTGTTCGTCGATCGGAGTGTAGAGTGCCGTCCCATAAGTTTCCGACGTTGAAGTATGAACAATCCGCTCAATACTGTCAAAATGCCGCGCTGCCTCAACCACGTTCAGAGTCCCTTCAATATTGGTCCGTAGATAGCTACGCGGGGCCACATAGGAATAGGGAATGCCAATCAGCGCCGCCAAATGGAACACTACCGCTTGTCCATTGACTTGCCGCATGACGAAATCACTATCTTGAATATCACCAGAGACAACATTTAAGGACTGACGATGTTCTGGCGACAATAACTCTAAATTACCCCAATCACTGCGCGAACTGTAGTGAATCATCGCCGTCACTTCCGCGCCTGCTGAGACTAATGCTTCACATAGGTGACTGCCAATAAATCCACCAGCACCTGTGACCAACACACGTTTTCCAACCCACATAATAAATTTATCCTTTCGCTAAGTAGTGCTGCAACCATAGTCAACTTGGGACAATTCAGATCTCCTGATACCCGCCTCCCGTTTTCCAACCCACATAATAGATTTATCCTTTCGCTAAGTAGTGCTGCAACCACAGTCAAATTGGGACAATTCAGATCTCCTGATACCCGCCTATCGAGTCGGTGAAGTCGCTCATCCGTAACTTATCGCTGAACTGCCAGAACATACTAATACATAACAACTTTACTGCTACTAGGTACATGATTCAATGGTAAAGTTTGCAAATTACTCTCTTAACTCGTTTCTTTAGCCTCTTACTGAAAGACTTGAAAATCATACGCAAAGATGGTCAAGCTCGATCGCCGACTAAAAAATTATGCTGAGAATTACGATCGATACATCTCCAATTCTGTCAAAATCTAGTGGCATTGGATTTTCTGTCCTAAAAATTTTGGAGGAACTTACAAAAATAGCTATTGAGTCAGACATAGAAATACAGCCTATATACCAAGT
Organism: Synechococcales cyanobacterium; assembly: GCA_043739065.1. GTDB lineage: Bacteria > Cyanobacteriota > Cyanobacteriia > Leptolyngbyales > Leptolyngbyaceae > JAAFJU01. Next base: position 10,656 of record JAYUEU010000027.1, read on the forward strand.
TAGTCTCAAGAATGTTCTTCTGCGTAGATCATCAACTCCCGAATCATTAAAGCCCTACACCAATCTGAAATCTGTACCAATACCCATTAAGGTCACAAATTTATGTATTCGTTATCCCAGGCTTTTCTTACCAGTATTTGAACAATCGTTTGGCTCTTGTGATATTTTTCATGGAACTAACTATACGGTCTACCCTTTCCGAAAGAGTCGGCAAGTTATGACTATTTATGATTTAACCTTCATCAAGTATCCGCAATATTGTAATAAAATTGTTCGATCTTATGCCGATCGGGTCAGACGTTGTTTACGTTGGACTGATTTGATTTTGACAATTTCTGAAAGTTCTAAACGAGATATTATCGAGCATTTAGGATTTGATGCTGATCGTATTATCGTGACCCCGCTCGCAAGTCGTTATAGCGCGGGTTATAAGTCTTATATTCCAGCTTTTCAGGCGTATGACCTAACTCGACCATTCATTTTATTCGTCAGTACGATCGAACCCCGTAAAAATATAGTCGGCCTAATTGAAGCTTTCGATATTCTAAAACGAACCCAGAAAATTGATCATGATCTAGTGCTAGTGGGACAAAAAGGTTGGCTCTATGAACCCATTTTTGAGAGAATTGCCCGATCGTCCTACCGAGACTCAATTTATCATTTAGATTATTTGCCGGATGATGTGGTCGCAGAGTTTTATAGGCGGTCCGATGTATTTGTTTACCCATCCCATTATGAAGGCTTCGGATTACCAGTACTGGAGGCGATGACCTTAGGTTCTCCGGTGATTTGTGGTAATAATTCTTCGTTGCCGGAAGTCGCAGGGGATGCGGCTGTGATGATTGATGCGGAAGATGATATAGCGATCGCTGATGCAATACTAAAGGTGATCGGCGATCGGGCATTTCGGCAGCAATTGATTGACCGAGGACAGGAGCGATCGATGCAATTTTCATGGCATGATACAGCCCAGAAAACATTGCAAGGATATCGGCTATTGGAACAGTATTAAACGTTTCTTTTAGACTATTTCTTAGTCAATTTAGCGATCGTTTTTCTCACAATTCGCTTCGACGATGAGGTTAGATGTTCAGCTAGAGTTTGAAACTCACCTTTAATGCCTAATTCCCCCCAAGGCTGATCATTAACTGCCCCAACAGCATGATTAATGAGTACTTCTTGTTCTTGTTCAGTGTTAGACACCTTATCCTTACACTCAGTTAAGTCATCATCATGTACGGATTCCTTTATCGATTGAATAGCGGATGGCTGCATAAAAGCGCTGCCTTCAAATTTTAAATATTTTTTAAGTGCGCCAGGACGCTTTGCCACGAACACAACGTTCCAATATTTAGCATATAAAATCTGATCTCGGATCGAATTAGCAATATCGGGAACCTGTAGAAAGAAACCATTTATTGGGCAAAAAAACTGATATTCAGCAAATCCTGCAAAGTTAAGCGTTGCCACTAACTGTTCACGGGTGTAAGGACGCTCCAATGTATTATATCGGTGCATAATTTCGGTACAGTACTTATCGCCCTGTTCATCGGATGCCCCTTCCAAGATCACTATAATACCGTCATCTGAGAGACTATTTGAGATGTTTCGCAATGTTTGAATTGGATTTACAAAGTGATGAAGTGCTGATTCCAGTACCGCAATATCACACTTTAACTCTTGGGGTAATGCTGACTCTTCCATGTCATGAGTTAGCAATGTAACTCGATCGAATTTATCGGACTCTGGCATTGGAATACCATCTAAGCTAAGACGCTCCCGAGTCAAATCAATCATATCAGATGAAATATCGGTGCCGACAACCTGAAGATTCAACTTTGAGAGAAAGTGGGTCCACCAACCCGATCCACAGGCGACATCCAAAAATCTTGTTTCCGACGACACTGATAGCATGGCCAAAACATTCAAAAAATGAGTCATCTCACGGGTGAATTCTTGCAATTGTTGATTGACCGGGATATTGCCAGAAACCGAATAGAAAGGTTTAGTCAAATGCGAACGCCTCACAACTTCGCCATTATCCTCACCTAATCGAGCAGCAATATAGTCCAAAGCCCCTTGCTTCCAATCCACTCCTTGAGGTAGGTTTTGATTCAACCGATCAAGAAATTTTTCTTCTTGAGATAATTTACCTGTTTGATTTGTTGAGATCATGGATTAAGCCCTAAAAAATTTGCTTTTGGGTTGAGGCAGCTGCACGGTCAGAATACTGATTAAGGAGCATATCGTAATTAATTTCTCAGATATTATAGGGCAACGGCGCTAAAAAATTAGAAGGATCAAATACCCTGAAGGATTATCCCACAGAATACTATAGTACTTTTGTCCTTGTTGCAGGATTTTCGATCAATTTATAAGTTGCGAGTATGATTGAGACCAATGGATCGACTACTAAGAAATCAATTCTCTAATGCACCCTGTATTTTCAAGAGGTCAACGTCCTGTAATATAGTGACTTCATCTAGATTCTAACTGTTAAGGTGAAACATCGTGGTTG
>JAYUEU010000028.1:0-7495 GCA_043739065.1 Synechococcales cyanobacterium
CCCAATGATTGCAAATAGCGACAAGGTTCTAAAACAGCACTATGTTCAGTGGCGATCGTAATAATATGTTTGCCCTGACTCAAATAAGATTCAGCAACGCCTTTAATTGCAAGATTGTTTGCTTCTGTCGCGCCACTGGTGAAAATGAGTTCATCGGCACTCGCATTAATCGTAGAGGCGATCGTTTCCCGTGCCAGTTTAATCCCAGATTCCGCCGCCCAACCATAGGCATGGGGACTGCCCGGATTGCCAAAATGCTCCGTAAAAAAAGGCATCATCGCCGCCAAAACCTCAGGGGCGATCGGAGTGGTAGCGTGATGGTCCAGATAAATTAGAGAATTCATTTTTGAACTTCTGCAACTCCTTGCCGAACAATATCCAAAACCCGGTTCATTTCATCGCGAAGTAAGGCCGATCGGTCCAGCCAAAGTCCTGGGAAAATACGACTTCGAGTAATCCCATCCCCATTCGCTTGCAACAGACTATATCGATCGTTTTCTAACCAAAACCCATCAATTTCCTGATCCAATACTTGCCATACTAGATGTTCCTGGACTCCATTACGTTCGTAGGCTGTTTTTTTCGCACCCAAATCGATCGAAACCGTACTCGCCGAAATCTCTGCAATAAATTCCGGCGCTGGCCAATGGTAATAAAACTTGTACCATAGCGTTTCAAAATTACAGGTACTCAATCTTAACCTATACGTTTAATCCTAGCTCAGAGACTAAACTTTAAGATGATTGCTTAATTCTTTACTCCACTCTTAAACTGCCCTAACCATTGCTCAATCGTCCGATCATACTTGTCCCCCGCCACGATCGCCACGTCATTATGATCAGCACCTTCGACGGTTAGCAATTGTTTCGGACCTGGAATACTGTCATACAAAACTTGACTATGCCAATAGGGAATCACCTGATCGTTTGTTCCATGAATCAACAAAATTGGGATATTAGTTTGACGAATATGGGACTGATTGGGAAACTTCTCAAAGGGCAAGACTTGAATCGGAATTACCACACGAAAAGTACTGATAAATGTACTCTCCAAAATCATCCCAGCAACAGGTTTATGCGCCGCTAAATAAGTACTCGGCCCACCTCCCACCGATCGACCATACAAAAGAATTCGATCGGGCGAAACCTTCATGTCTTCTGTCAAATAGCGATATACCGAATCAATATCATCATAAACATTAGAGACACTTGCCGAACCTTGGCTTTTCCCATAGCCACGATAATCATAGGCCACCACATTCAATCCCATAACCCGAAATCGCTCTATTTCCCCCTGAATATCCCCCAAGTCTTCACCATTGCCATGACTCATCAAAAGTGTATATTTCGCACTGGCATTTTTGATATAGCGAACGGCGATCGTTTGGCCATTTGACGTAGGAATCTGTTTAAGATCAGGCAGCGTTTCGTAGGTCGTCGGCACAGCGGGAAAAATGCTCCGATCGCTAAAACCATAGGCATAGATAGCTACGGTGCCATAGCTCAAAAGAACGAGCCGAACTGCACGATAGGCTATATATTTCCAATTAATGTTTGCCAACAAATAACTTCCTCGATCGAACATCATTATCGAACTTAGAATATCACCTAGAAGCTTCACCGTTGCATAGTGTTGCAGTTTAGAAGTAATCATTTCAAGCTTACAAAATACAATATACCTAATTATTTTAAATTGATTCTTTTAAATTTGAAATTGCTCAGTACTCTAAGGTGACAACCGATCGATCGCCCAACTTGTCCCAACTTTTTGATACCGTAATCGATCGTGCAACCGAGACGATCGCCCTTGCCAAAACTCAATCAGAGTAGGCATCACCCGAAATCCACCCCAATGCGAGGGCCGAGCAATATCGCCATCAGGATATTCAGTTTGTAATTCAGCTAAACGGGTTTCTAAGACAGTCCGATCGGCAATCACTTGACTCTGTTCCGAGGCCCAAGCCCCCAAACGACTGCCCGCTGGACGACTGTAATAATAGTTATCAGACTCCGCCGCAGAAATACGCTCAACTGTCCCTTGAATTCGCACCTGACGTTCTAGTTCAGTCCATAGAAAAACTATAGCCGCATGAGGATTAGCCTGTAATTCTTGACCTTTATGACTGTCGTAATTTGTGAAAAAAACAAAGCCCCGATCGTCCAATCCTTTCAACAACACCACCCGTGCCGATGGAATTCCCTCTGGTGTGGCCGTGGCGATCGTCATGGCATTGGGTTCAGGTAATTGTGCCGCAACGGACTCGTCGAACCAGGTTTGAAATTGGACAATTGGATCAGGATTTGCGTCTGCTTCTACAAGTGCATGGAGTTTGTAATCTTGGCGAAGGCTTGCGATCGCGGAATTCATAAGGGTCTCGTTAAAATTTAGAATAGGAGAATGTTTAAAAAGTTCTTTGATTGGTATCGAAAAAACGATCAGTTTGCGTAAATTGAATTTGATTCGGTTGAGTGTATTCAGATTGTAACGGGGAATCGGGTCGCATGGACTGAATACCGATCGTATTTTTCCTTGCGATCGCCCGAACTTCATCAAGTCGATTGGTCTGTAATGAATCAAAATCGAAGCGCTATAGCCAGAATTATCTCAGAACCCTTCCATAGCCGATTCAATAGATTACCCGATCGGGTACTGCTAAAGCAGGCATAGCTTTTCTACATTAAACACATGAACGAAACAGGTTCCACCCACCGTTCATAGTTGTGTTCTATCCCTCTCTCAATCTCATTAGGAGATATTCATCATGGATCCCATCAAATTACAAGCCGCGATCGATTTAGCTGATGCCAGTTGGCAAGCTGGTCCTACCAGTGTTTCATCCCTCTCAGATCAAGAAAAGAAAGTTCTCTGTGGTTATGTTCCTGGACCCGGTGAGCCTTCCCTCGAAGAACAAGAACGTTTAGGGAGTGCCCTCTACAGTGCCTTCCAAGCGTCTGCATTCAGTCGAATTTCTGCCTATCCCGCAGCCTATGATCTGCGCACTGGAGGATTCGTTACCGCCGTGAAAAACCAAGCCAGTTGCGGATCTTGCGTTGCTTTTGGGACGATCGCTACGATCGAAGCCACCTTCCGCCGCCAACGGAATAATGCAAATCTTGCGATCGATCTATCCGAAGCACACCTATTCTATTGCTATGCCAAATCAAAAGGCTTCGGCTGTAGCACAGGCTGGTATCCTGACCAAGCCATGGAATTTTCCAAACAGGGCATTGTCGATGATGCTTGTTATCCCTACACTCCTGGCGACCAAAACTGTACTTTGTGTACGGATTGGCAAAACCGTTTGGTAAAAATCAGTAACTACCAGAAGATTAGCGATATCGCAGCTATGAAAGATTGGATTGCCAATCGTGGTGCTCTCAGTGCTTGCTTTACCGTTTATAGCGATTTCTATTCCTATACGAGTGGCGTTTATAGTCATGTGACCGGAGGCGTTGTCGGCGGACATTGTGTTTCGATCGTTGGTTATGACGATAATGCAGGGTGTTGGATTTGCAAAAACAGTTGGGGAACAGGCTTTGGGGAACAGGGCTTCTTTAAAATTGCCTATGGTCAATGTGGCATTGAATCTTCGATTTATGCTGTAGAAGGCATTGTTGAAACAGGCTGGCTAACCAATGTGAAAGTTCAAGGCTTATGGACAAACAATGCTGATTTGAATTCCTATGTTTATTTGAGTGAAGGTATTGGCTGGCGCAAACTTTGTACTGTCAGTGTGAATGCTCATCTCGATATGCTAACCCAATTGGCTGCCTCCAAAGCTCAAGACAAAGCTGTTAACGTCTATCAAAATGCTGGACTCCTAACAGAAGTGTACGCTTGGTAAAACAGAAATAAATCAGAATTTGCATCACTAAATTAAACCTTAATTACAATCCCCCAAGAGATTTACAATGAATACCCCTATGACTATGCCCACCGCTATTCCAGTTCTCTCGAATGGTGCCCAGAAAGGCTCCTGTGCCTGCAATGATAAGGCGGCTCTTGTAACTGATTACCCGACTCAAGAGCGCCCAACTAAAGCAGAAACGATCGTCTCTACCACACTTTCTACCAACAGCTACCCAACTCAAGATCCACCCACTCAAGACTTCAGTGCTGTTCAAGCTGCGGCTTGGCAAAACAATAAGAAGGTTATTGGAATGTGGACTAACTGCGTCGATCGGAATAGCTATATGTATATTGAAGATCTCGGTTGGCGGAAGTTTCTCGAAACCTCTGACAGTGCTATGATGGCCTTCAATATCATCGCCGCCCATGCAAAAACAATGAATAAACCCGTCAGTTTTTACGAAGGGGATGACGGCAAAGTGACTACCCTTTTTGTTTTCTAGATTTGAATTAAAGACTAGAAACTTTAACTCACTGGTATTCGTCATTACGGAATACAAATAGCTCTCCCGGAGTTCCCTTATGCTACATTCTGTGATGACGAAAACTGGGTTAACCTTAATCAGTTCAGTGTTACCTTTATCGATTCTCTCACTAATGCTTTCACCCGCACTTAGTCAGATCCCAGAATCAATTCATTTGTTCTCTAAACCTATTTCTAAATCTACTGTCAAACCCGCTGCCAAATCGATAGTTAAACCCATTATTCAAACGGCTGGAAAGTTTATGTCTGACTATACTGTTACGAATTCCGATCGTGGAAAGACGGTTACTTTAAAAGCTGGACAAAGCCTAACCCTACGTCTGGACGAAAATCCTACTACAGGCTATCGTTGGATTCTCCCAGTGTTCGATGCGCAACTTATTCAATTGACGGACGATCGATTTGAACCGACCGTGATGGCAAATAAACCCATGATGATGGGCGCAGGTGGACAGCGCATTTTGGTTTTACAAACTAACCGTCCCGGCACCATTCACCTCAATTTAGAAAATAAACAATCCTGGGATCTAAAATCTCCATCGGCGGAGTCTTTTGCTTTAACAGTTCAGATTACTGAATAGACCGCGCAAATTGAACAGGTTCTCTGCCGCAATAGTTACGATCGATTATCCAACCGTTTTTGCCATTCTGCATCGAGTTTATCTTTTTGTTCTAAATCTTGATCCAACATATCTCGATTGGTGTCATAGGCGATCGGTTGCTGGTCAATGCGCAAACGTTGTTGGAATGTTTTAGATTGAATAAGTTTTTTCTGTAGCACTTCATTTGGAGTATTGAGTTGACGCGCTCGTTTGGATCTATCAGAATTTCGGACAGCAATTTTACTGTTCTTTTGGCTTTGAATTAACCACCGTAATGTCGGCAATCCTAAATAGAATCCACTGTAGGCCAATGCGCCAATGGAGACCGATCGGAGAATGCCAGCAGGAGCTGCAATCGAGCCAGGTAAGATTCCCGTAAACCAAAGACTCAATATTAAAATTAACCCGCCAATCATTGCGGCATAGGTTACTAAGGTAGGATTGCCTAAGCTCAGTTTCCAACGCTTTTCTTCAAGATAATCAGGAATGCTATAGGTTCGATCGTTTCTCAGCGTTTTTTGAACTGTTTTTTGTAGTTCAGGAAAAGTATAAATTAATTGTCCCTCATCGGTCACTTGTGGTGCACCATTAAACCGCACTAGTACAGGTAATACATACTGATCTTCATCGGTATCAAACTTATTCACTGGTATATCTAAATAAGGCGTAATCTGCTCTGCAACCACCGCTCCTCCAGACTGAACAATACGTTGAGCAATAGTTTCCCAGCGACGATTTTCGAGATTTCGATTTGGGTCACCGTCGCCAAATACAAAGGAAAAGATAGTTTCTAAAAACGATAGTTGTTTGCCATCATCATGGGGCTTAGGTCCACTAAAACTTAACCAATCGCCCGACCAAATAAACCAACCACCAAACCCAGGATTGTAGGAATTTCCGCCATTACTCCCTCCAAACCCGCCGCCAAACCCACCACCAGAGTCACTCGAATTGTCATCATTTGAATTCATCGTGGTGATCATGACGAATCCGACAGCAATGATAGCAAACAAAACAACAAATAATGAGCAGCCAAATAGCACTCGAACAAGCCAGAACAGAGTTCCCGCAATGCTGTCCCACCAAGCCTGCAATTGTAATTGCCAATATTTAGCTTGAAGAGTCGATCGAAAATCTTTGGGAAAGGTGTAAGCAATATCGCCTGATTCTGTCACCTGCATTTGTGCACCCGTCTGCGCAGCCAACGCCAATACGCCTTGTTCTGCGATCGCAACATTCAAGCCCGACTGTGCTGCAACATCACCCACAGTTGCCCGATACTGAAGTCGATCGATCGCCGTCATAATCACTGGATTGAGATCGCTTAAGGTTGCCATAAAATTAGGGTACGGATTAACGGAGACTGAAAGCTATATTCCTTGATTATAGAACCTGTTTAACATCTTAGGGAATCTTAAAAGTCAGGCAGAAAATGTAATATCCTCTAGTCCTGTAGCTCATTCCAGCAGTCCAATCGATTAAGGAGTGGGAACTTGTTGAACACCATTCCTTCTCCCAACGACGATCGCGATAGATTTCTGAAAAGGTGGCTACACAATACAATTCACCAGAACAATTCACGAGAGCTGAGTAATGCTACTTTAGGGTGAACTCCAAACATCTAAATATTATTCCTTTTAATACAATACGTAAGCTAGGCGATCAGTCAAGATTATGCTCAACTACTAGAAAAAATGCAGTAGCTCAATGTTTACTATCTAAAACTATACGGTGAATACAATGAAGTCAAAATCATTACAAACAATGCAAACATCAGAATTAAACCCGCCTCAAAATATTACGCCCTCCGTAGGCACCACAATCAGTGGAATATTAGTTTTGCTGCCTCTAGTGTTGTTGCTGGTGGGGTTTTATAGCCGTATAATAGCGATTTAAGCGGTTGGAAGTTGCTTAAAAGATAATGTTTTGCTTCATTATCAAATTGTGATGGTAAAGCATTATCTTAGCCATACTTCTAGGCTTTTAAAATTAGAGTTACATATAATTCTATAGTACTAATTCTATAGTACGAGGCTGATTAGTAATTATTCACTCAACCAGCAGTTATGTAATTATCAATCTAGTAAATAATGGGCATACTAGTAAATAATGGGCATAAAGACTTTGCGATCGCAGCATTGATATGCTTTGTGCGACTATCGCCTCTCCAGCAGTAGTACACTATAGATGATACTTCGTATACCAATTATGATAATTAACCCAAAACGACCTCACACAATGACAGGAAATAGCTCACGTAAAGAAATCCTCCGCGTTTTTTTAGCGGTATCTATGGTTGTAGTGGGGACATTGCATTTCGCCATCCCTGCCCCCTTTGTTAAAATCGTGCCAGCTATCTTACCTAACCCCTTAGCATTAGTATATATCAGCGGATTTTTTGAGATTTTAGGCGGGCTTGGACTGTTATTACCCCCTGTGAGTCAAGCGGCGGCCTGGGGTTTAATTCTTCTATTTATTGCTGTATTTCCGGCTAACATCA
>JAYUEU010000029.1:0-4181 GCA_043739065.1 Synechococcales cyanobacterium
CTCTCAAAAAAGGGACGATGAGTCACAATCGATAGGACTCATCGTTTCAGCGCAATGGCGCGATTAACTGGCCATCGGCAGATCCCATCCAAAGTCTACAAAGGCCGATCGGTCCCAGGTTTCAGACATTTCCGTTTCAGGTACCGTTAAACGAGTCTGAATCTGTTGGAGAAGTTGTTGCACTTGGGATTGCAGTTCTTCTTCGGGTTGATTACGATCTCGGCCCGTTGCCCGCACTTGTTGAAGCCGATCGGCAATCTCTGAAAAGCTTTGGTCTGTTTCCGTCAGAACGATCGCCGATTCAGCCAAGGATTCTAAATCCCGTTGCATTCCCACGGGCAATCGTCCTGAGAGCCAACCGCGATCCACCACCTGTTGCAGTTGGCGTTGTAGAACCGATAGAACTTGAACGCGCACTTCACTGACTTTCTCTTCGATCGCCGATCGAATCCGTTGGTCTTGATACACTCTGGCTCGTCGTAAAGCGTCGGCTTCTTCATTTGAAATCTGTTGGCGATTAGTAGCTTCGACGTATTCAGCTTCTGCGATCGCGGTTTGGGTCAACAAATGTTTTGTTTCGAGATTATCATTCAATAATTCCTGATAACTACGAGTTGGGGTATACCGAAATTCCATACCAAAGCGGCGTTCAATCTGCTCGTAACTGGGAAATCGATTGGCATAGATAGCGAGGCGTTCTTGAAGATAATCACGATCGTCCACACTCGCACTGAGCAAAGGTTTGATTTCAGTGTCTAGCCATTGCTGTTTGGCGATCGCATGGTCAAGTAAAACAGTTTCCAGGAGTTGACTACTTTTAGATTTGGCAGTTTCGTAGGCGGTTAGGAATTCATGGAAGTGACTGCCTCCAATAACCCGATCGATTCCCAGTTGGATGGTCCAGGTTTCGTAGAGCGATCGGCGGTACTCGGCTAAGGTTTTAACGGCTATTTCCAGGGATTCAAATAGGCGAATTTGGGGCGGCTTGGTTTTGTTGCTGAGACATCTCCAGACATCAAGGACTTCGGCGGGTGGGGCAAAGTCGGCGACATCGACCATGGAGACTCTGGCTCCACCTGCTCTGACTTTGATTTCGACGGTGTAGAGACGGGCTTCAGTTAAGAGGGCAAGGTCTCGGCGGATGGTGCGCGTGTTGTAGTGAGACATGAGGACACTCCCAAATAATAGGTTTGGGGTGACAGCGCGATCGCGGCTCTAAACAATTCGGAGGATGTAGGAGAGTGGTCGTTGGGTTTACGACATCTGGGGAAAAGGATTCTGTGATAGCGGATAAGTGAGAAACGATCGCTCATTCCCATCCAGGGGTGGGATGATTTATTAGGGGACTACGGCAATACTCATACTTCCCAGCTTCAAATTTTCCCTAATAACCAAGAAATATCCATACCTCTGAGAATAACTGAGGTTAATTTTAAACTGAGGTTAATTTTGCGGATGCTCAATCAACCCCAATTAAAGTTGCCTTCAGACACTAAGCTCTACTAAAATAGGAATTAAGTATTGTTCACCTTTGATTTTTACCACTGTTTTCCCACCTCTTCAACAGCACGAAAAACATTTTCAGCCGCCTTCGTTCCACCCAATCTAAAGATCACAGGAGAAAGTTCTCCCAAATCTGCTAATAAATTGCTGCGATCTCTACAAGTTAGAAAATGCAGGGTATCTTTCCACAAATCATATAGAGTTGTGTCGGAAAGGGTGGTCAGTTTTGGAACCAGTTTTTTCAGTTTTGGTAAACGCTCACGCCAATCAAATATGCTATGATGAAGTATACGAATTTCCTCTAGAACAGGTTTCAATATTTCATATCTCTCTTGCTCTGATAATAGTCCAGTTAACTCCAACTCCACTAGTGTTCGATTCCTGCCCACCTGAAATTCTCGTGCTATGTGCAATACATCTTGCCTCTTTAATTTGTTTGTCAGATATGGAATTATCTGGGTTAGGGCTTGTGCTTGGGATTCTTCATCAGGAATTGTTTTTATTGCATTGAAGACGTGCTCTTGCAAAAAATATGGAAGACTAGGAAAAATCTCATCTAAAAATTTTGCTCGAAAATTGTCGTTCCCGACTGCTTGAACACAGAATAGAGCGGATTCATCGGACAAAGCTAATGATAGATGTGGAGACAGCATTGCAAGAGCTTGCACTCGATCTACATCAGAAGGAATTATTTTCGCTTTCGTCAGAGTCTCAAGAACAACCTGTTCTTTGAATTTACCAGACAGAAGTGGAATAACTTCAAGAAAAGCCTTCACGGAGCATCCTTGCCAATCTTCCTCGATTGTTTGAGCTACTCTAACTGCTTGTTCTAAGATATTTCGTTGTGTAGATTCAGGCAGTTGAGGTGCAATTTGAGTCAGTAGCCGTGTTTGCCAATCTATGTCTCCAACTGTTTGAATTAAATTAAAAACTCTTTCCACAAAAACTTGATTTGAATTTATATTTAAATGGAGAATTAGCGTACTCAGCATAGTATCCCGGTGACGTGTATCTTCGAGTGATTCAATAGCATGTGAAACAAATTGCATTGCAACTTTTTGCTGGATACTGGATAGAACGGGAATGAATTTAAGTAAATCACCTCTACGTTGATGAATTGTCAATAAGGTCTTGTTGACTAATGAGTCAGGTAAATGTGGAAGCAAATCCTTGAGGCAATCATCCTGATGCCAAAGTAGGTCTAATCCAAGTACTTCACCAAGTAGTTTTTCTTCTGTCTCTTTTTTGAACAATTTAGAACAAAGTGGAATTAATTTTGCCTTAATGTCCACCTTCATACGATTGTCTTCAATTACCTGAATTACTGTTATGGACTGATTAAGGATTTGCTGTTTAATCGAAATTGGTAATTTGAGGTAAGCGGCTAAATTCGTAACTGTTTCTGCTCTGTAGGACGCCGCGTTAGCAATAGACATGGCACGGGACATTAGTTTCTCTGTGAGATATGGAGCCAAGTCAGCAAGAAAACTGGCACGATCTGGACCATCACTATCCTCAATGTGTTCAGCTTCATCTAAAGCATAATTTAGCAATATATTTTTAAAGGATTCTGACACATAGGGGGTTAGCCGATGCAGTTTTAGTGGACGATACTTATCGTAAACTTTAAAGCCTGCCAGAGTCTCATCCAAGATTTGCTGCCAACGATCCCTGAGAGAGTCTGGCAGACAGATGATAACTTGAGAAAGGAATTGGAACCTTGTACTTTTTCTGGAAAGCGAATCTTCATATTGGATTGCTGAAATTTCTTTTAAAGCATCTTGTGCAACTTCTTCGCTGTAATCTTTTGATAAGATTGGAATCAATTCAATCAATAGACTTATTCGTTCATTGCCATCAACTTTTTTGATCGTCATTATAGCTTTTTCCTCTATTCCTGAAATATATTCTAATACTTGATTTTTGGACATTTCTGACAAGGCAGGAAGCAACTTGACTAGTAGATTGATTTGGTCTCTAATATTCTTGTTTCTTCTAAGTGTTTTCATAACCTTCTGAAGAATTTCTTCTCCCGATATTTTTACCCAGATGGGAATTATTTCAACTAACAGTTCTACTTGGGCATTATAGATAAGACTACTTTCCATCAATACTTTTCTGAAAACTCTTTCAAGAATTTTATCGCTCAATGATTTAGATATTTTTGGAATAATTGTTGATACAAAATCGCCTCGATTCACATCTAGAATTGCTTGAACACAATGCTCAAACATCTTGCTTTGCTCGGACTCTGGTAAATACGGTGTGATTTTTGCTAAAACTTCGGTCTTATCTCGTTCTGAAGTAAGCTGAGTCAGTTGCAAAAGAGCTTGTAACACTTTTTCTTGCAGTTCTCCCGATGTCTGTTCCAATAGCTTTATAAGAAAACTACTTTGATACCTGACATCTAACACAAGAACAATATTAACAGCCTGGTTCAAGACAATATCTCTCTGAAATTTAGGCAGATGTGGAACTAATCTCATTAAAATATTTACTTGTTCGCCAACTCTCCCCCCATAATTATTAGAAGAATTAGTTTGAGCTAAAAGAAGTACATTTTGAAGTGCTTGTTCAGCCAAAGATTGAGGTAAAACAGGTAGCAATTTCTCAAGTGCATCAATTTGACCAGAAATGTAGGGTATTGCTTGAGTTGCTATCAAAGCTCGTTTTAAGAC
>JAYUEU010000030.1:0-3086 GCA_043739065.1 Synechococcales cyanobacterium
AACACTTTTCCGTTTCGATCGCATTTCAGCCTCTAGCCCAGTGTCTGTAAACGTCACTCGCTCAACCTCTTCTAGAGTCGTCATCCCCTGACGCACTAGGTTAAGACTATAGGCCAACAGAGTTTGCATCCCTTCCTCGATCGCAACTTCTTTGATTTGATCACTGGGTGCCCCTTTGCTAATCATGACTTGCAGGCGGTCTGTAATTTTCATTACTTCATACACGCCACAACGGCCCTTATAGCCACTGCCAGTACATTTTTCACAGAGGGTCTTCTGGGAGCGAGCGGATTGGACCTGTTGGGCACTGAGACTGTTGGCACGATAGAGGGTAAGTTGAGCATCTCGGGAAGTCGTGAGGCCAAACCGTCCAAGTTCCTCTGGAGTGGGCGTATACGGAATACGACATTGATCGCAAACTCGACGAACCAGACGCTGAGCAACCACCCCTAGCAATGCGCCAGAAACCATGAAGGGTTCAACGCCCATTTCATCGAGCCGGGAGATCGCACCGGCTGCATCGTTAGTATGAAGAGTTGTCAAGACTAGGTGCCCAGTTAACGCCGCTTCAATAGCCGTTTTTGCAGTTTCTCGGTCACGGGTTTCTCCCACCAAAATAACATCAGGATCTTGACGTAGGAAAGCCCGCAAGATAGCCGCGAAGTCCATGCCCTTTTCTCGAATCACTTGCACTTGGGTCAAGCCGGGAAGCGTGTACTCGATCGGATCTTCGGCAGTACTAATGTTGACCCCCGGATCATTGCGCTCGGCTAATGCGGAGTAAAGGGTTGTCGTTTTTCCCGAACCTGTTGGACCTGTGACTAAAATCAAGCCAAATGGCCGACGGACCATCTCTTGAACCATTTCAAGCGATTCCTTATCTTGAATCAGATTGTCGAGACCCAGCTGGGTGACGGAGTTGTCGAGAATCCGCAGAACGACTTTTTCGCCATGCTTACTAGGTAAAGTATTGACCCGGAAGTCAATTTTGCGACCGCCAAAAATTCGACGAATCCGACCATCCTGGGGCGCTCGACGTTCGGCGATGTCAAGTTGGGAAATGATTTTGAAACGGGCCGTGACAGCAGGGATAATTTTCTTGGGAAGAGAATCAAAGGCTAGCTGCAAGACACCGTCTTTACGAAACCGAATTCGCAACTGTTCTTCCTGCGGCTCAACATGAATGTCCGAGACCCCAAGTTGTAGCGCTTTGATCAGGATTTTGTTGACTAGGGCCACGATCGGAGCCGCATCTGCATCAGCAACCGTATCGAGATTAACTTCGTCAGCCCCCTCTTCTGAAAGTTCGGCATAGTCTTCAAGACCTTCCAACTCGGCCTTCACATCGACCCGAGCTTGCTGCTCAGCATGTTGATCTTTCTGGACCCGTTCATCTAAGTACTGAGAGATTAGGCGGTTATAATCTTCACTCGTAATAACAAGCCGTTGAAGGGTAAGATCTTTGGCTCTTAAAATACGATTGAGGTCATCCTGAGCATCCAGATTATCTGGATAAACCATGGCGACGAGAAGACTATTTTCCGTCTGGGAAAGGGGCACGAACTGATAGCGACGGCAGATATCGATCGGAATCAGAGTATCAATCAGTTGGCCAATTTGGGAGTTGGCAATTTGATTAATTTCCGGATCGAGAGACTCGACACCATATAAGATCTTAAGCTCAAAAAGTTGTTGCTTTTTATACTGACGTAAAAGATTGGGCGAGAGCTGCTTCCCAGTAATCAACGCTAGGGATTCCGTTAGGGGTTTACCCGAACGACGAGTATCCGCGAGTGCCTTCTGGATTTGATCTTGACTGGCATAACCCGCTTGGACAAGCTTGTTGCCAAACGGAGACAGGTTGTTTTGAACAGCCAGCGCACGACGCGGGAATGAAGAGTTCGTCATAATTTGGTGGAATCGAGTGAAGTGGGAGGAGTCGCTCTGCTTATCTTCCTAAATATTGCCCCAATTTCTCCAGAAAGATCCGTTCTTACTTCTTATTATTATCGGAAAGGTTTTAGAAAGGTTTTTCAACCTCCACCTCCATCGGGCACAATGGAAGCGTGTGAGACTAATTCTAATCAATAACGAGGAAACCTAAATGATGGGTGAAGAACAGCAAGTTGAATCGGTAGAAGAACTTCTAGAAGATCCCCAAGCCGATCAGATTATCCAGTCTGGGCTTGAGCCGGACCTAAGTTCTGAGACTGTGACGGCGGATGCGTCTGTGGCTTCAACTCAGGATGAGCTTGAGGAAACAACGGACTACGAAGCGGCATTCATGGAATTACGATCGTCCTATGCCTCAAAAGAGCGTGAATGTGAAGCCCTCAAAGGCCAGAATGAAGACTCCAAAGGCCAATATCTCCGATTAGCCGCAGATTTTGAAAATTTCCGTAGACGAACTCAACAGGAAAAAGAAGGGCTGGAAGTTCAAGTTAAAATTTCCACTCTGACCGAGTTACTGACGGTTGTGGATAACTTTGAACGTGCCCGATCGCAGCTCAAAATAGAAACCGATGCAGAAACCGCTGTCCACAGCAGCTATCAAGGGATTTACAAGGACATGGTGGGCCGTCTAAAGCGAATTGGAGTTTCTCCCATGAATGCGAAAGACAAGCCCTTTGATCCCAACCTCCATGAGGCGCTGTTGCGTCAACCCACTTCCGAATATCCCGAAGGAACCGTGATGGCTGAACTCGTACGAGGCTATATGATGGGAGACCGCGTATTGCGCCATGCTCAAGTTCAAGTAGCGGCTGCCCCTGAGGAGCCTGAAACGTCGTCTACCCAGGGCTAAAATCAGAACTTGAAAATTGGTTGATGCCATTTGTTAGAAATTGTCAAGAGTTGCGGAATATTGTGTAGTGGGAGACTCCACAACTTTTTGTGATCTCCTGTTACATTGAGCCTAATGATTGATTTTAGCCCAGCTCAATTTGGACATTTACCTTGGCTTTGCGCCTTATTACCTACGCCTAACAAATTATTATGGGAAAAGTTATTGGTATTGATTTGGGCACCACCAACAGCTGTGTTGCGGTCCTTGAGGGCGGGCAAGCCACGGTGATTGCCAATTCGGA
>JAYUEU010000031.1:0-14477 GCA_043739065.1 Synechococcales cyanobacterium
GATCGCCTATTCCAAATCGGCGTGCGTTGTTTGATGTGGGAGTCATTGGTGCAGTAATGGGTCTAGTGATGGCGATCGGATTACTCGTCTGGGGATTGACTCTATCCGAAGTGATTCCGCAGCCACCCGCATTTCGGCCTAGTGTATTTAAGTTTGAGGCGATGTTACCGCAGTATTCCATTGCCCTCGCATTAATGGCAAAGTTGGCCTTGGGCAGTTCGTTAGCCACAAAAATGGCCATTGCAATGCACCCGATCGCGGTGGCGGGTTGGCTCGGAACGCTATTTACGGCATTTAACTTAATGCCCGTGGGACAATTGGACGGGGGCCGTATGGTTCATGCAATGTTTGGCCAACGTCAAGGTTCAATGATTGGTCAGGTCGCTAGAATTGCATTGTTATTATTATCATTTGTTCAACCACATTTATTATTGTTGTCAGTGTTGTTGTTCTTTTTACCCACGATGGATGAACCCGCATTGAATGATGTAACTCCGTTGGATAGTCGTCGTGATTTACTAGGAATTGTAGTGTTATTAGTTTTATTGATTATTATTATTCCCGCTCCTAAAGTGTTGATTTCAGCCTTAGGGCTATAGCGAATTAATGCTTTAGCTTGTTTTTTAGATTTGTTTTTAGAGTTATTTTTAGAGTTGAGGTAACGACATGATCAATTTGCAGGACATGATACGAGTACGACAAGGCGTATTGTCATTGGTACTATTTCGGGATGTCTTGGATGACACTGTGGGGCTGGCCTGGGATAGATTGTTACGATTGTTGTTGCGGGCAAATTCAGCAGACAATACGGTAGAATATGCGGTGACAAATGCCGATCAAATTGATGCAATACTGATGGCCTATGGTGAATGGATGGGTGCTTTGGCCGATCGGGGGATGGGCTGGCAGGAGCATTTACGCGATCGGATTTTGAGTGCAGACAATCGATTTGCTCGGCAAGCGGCCATGGGTGAAGACGTGGTGCCGATGATGATGGATGTGGCGCGCCTTGATTTGCGGGTATTGCAGCGTGTGTATAGTGTCGTCTGTGAGGATGTGGCGGATTGGATGCGCGCAATAGTGCCGGAGGTGAATGATTTACCTGTTTGGTATGACGATGTGCAGGTGGATGGCACGAATGATCCGTTTTTGAAATGGTTTGAGGTGAACGATTGGGGGGATTATGGAGTGCAGCTTGCAAGTTGGTACCATAGAATGGGAATTGGCGAGTTTGTTCGATTTCGTGCTTTTCGATATGAAAATAATCAATTAATTGGTTTAGAAACTCCTGATCCTGTTGTACTTGAAGAATTGGTTGGATATAGCTGGCAGCGGGATGCATTGATTAAGAATACGGCGGCGTTAATGGCGGGTTTGCCTGCATTGCATGTGTTGTTGTATGGCAGTCGGGGTTCGGGGAAGTCGTCATTAGTGAAAGCATTATTATCGCGCTGGTCGGGGAATGGGCTGCGATTGATTGAAGTGATGAAATCAGAATTGTCAGGCTTGCCGAATTTGATTGAAATATTGCGTGGATTACCCAATAAATTTATTATTTTTGTTGATGATCTATCATTTGAAGAAGATGACGAAAGCTATAAATCATTGAAAGTCGTATTGGAAGGAACCGTCACAGCAAGGGCACAGAATATTGTGGTGTATGCCACCTCCAACCGTCGTCATTTGGTCCGGGAGTTTTATGGCGATCGGCCTCGTCCAAAGGATGCTGATGAAATTCACAATTGGGATACGGTGCAAGAGAAATTATCGTTTAGCGATCGGTTTGGGATGACGTTGACCTTTGAACCTGCCAATCAAGAAACCTATTTAGAAATTGTGAATCATTTGGTGCGGCGATCGGATTTGGTTATTTCAAGTGAAGATCTAGAATTCCGAGCATTACAATGGGCACAGCGAAATAATGGCCGATCGGGACGGACAGCACGGCAATTTGTAGACTTTTTGTTGGGAGAACGATCGGCTTAATGAATATTCAATGGATTTTGATCTTAACGCTGCGATCGCCTAAAATTTGTAGTTCGTAAAAACTGAAATCCATAGAATCCAATTAGTACTAGCAAACACACTTGACCTAACCCCACATAAGTTTGAACAATCTGCGTATCACTCCAACCCATATCACTCAGTTGATTCATATCGCCCCCCGCATCACCCGATCCATTCAGCATCGTCCCCCAGGGAATAGCTGAGGTTCCGCGTTTGATTTGATTCCAGAAACTGACTGAATTGAAAAATGTGCTTGCGGAAAGAAATAAAATCGGATAGCGCCAACAATCCCAACGCCATTTGTCGGGCAGCGGAACATAGAATGCCAACATCAATAAAGTACTTAAATAAAACTCACCGCCCACACCCCCAAAGGCCAATCGAAGTTCAAACATATCTTGAGAGGTAAACCAAGTCATCCAAAACTGAACAATAGCGGCCAATACCGAACAGGCCATAATTCCGCGTTTCTTTTCATTCCAACCTATATAAAATAAAAGTCCCCACAATGCCAAAAAACAAATATACACAACGATCGATCGATCTTCTCCCACATTCGTCCAACCAAAGGGAAGCGGAGTCGCCTGACGACCAGAAAACCAAGCTACCGTTGCATGACCAAACTCGTGGGTCCAAATTCGCAATCCTAAAAATATCCTATCTACTTCAATCCAATGGGCAATAGCGCTAAATAAAAATGCCGCTGGAAATGCTGCCCGATTTATATGCTTATTATTAAATGAGAACAAATCACGATTGTTCCGAGTTGCAGTGTCTTTAAAAATTTCTTCAGGGCTAAAAGATTTTTTCCACAGAATGGTCCGCGTGCCCTGCATTCCATAAATCGTTACGGTCTCGATCGGTAATCGATGAATCGCGTCCCGACAATCCTGTAATACCGTGAGGATCTGTAGAATAACCTTCTCATCGGAGGTCGGGTAAGTAGTGCGAATTTGAAGGATTGGCGCAACAAATTTAACGATCACACGTACCGTTGGTAAGGCTTGCGTCATCTGATGCTGAACGATCGTCACTGCGATCTCAAAATCTGAAGACATAGGGAAATCCGGGTTACAGTTCTGATCAGGATACCCAAGAATTGCAAGTGGATTCTATATCAAACTCAAGGGAAAACTGAAAATTATCCAGATACTTTAAATCAATTAAAAAACTTCAACCTTAGATTAACAATTACCAAATCTTTGCCATCTTCAACTCAAATCCGGATAACTCAGGTTCACAATTAACAAACTCAGGGTGCATCAAAAGTTCTGGTTCAAGATTTGGTCTGTAGATATGAACTATGTAGTTTTTTCGATCGATCAATAATCCTAATCGCACACCCTGATCAATGTATTCCTGCATCTTGTCTTGCAAGCTTTTCAAGGTATCACTAGACGATCGCAATTCAATTACAAAATCAGGGACGATCGGTGCACAGGAAGCTTGCTCTTCTGGAGATAGTGCATTCCATCGATCGGATCGAATCCACGATGTATCGGGCGATCGGATTGCACCATTCGGTAATGTAAATCCACTACTAGAATCAAATGTCTCCCCATTATCATTCTCTTCAGCCCAATTGAAAACCTGAGCAAAAATTCTGCCATTTCGGTTTCCAGTCTCAGCAAACGCAGGTGACATGACAATCACTTCTCCATGAGCATTCCGCTCGATTCTTAAACCAGAATTTGTGCGACAAAATTCATAGAACTGCGCCTCACTCATGGTTGGTAACATAGTCAGCGAAGACAAATCGATCGGTAATGACACCCGTTCAGAATTGACAAGTAGGCTAGCCATAGAATCTCTAGCTCCAAATATACCTATTTATGATGATTGTAGACGATCGATCCTCACCCCTCGACAGGTTTAATCCAAGCGGCAAATTCAGTTGAAAATGTACCATTGAGAATCGAACGTCGGATCTCTTGAGTAAAGCGAATTAGGGCCGTAATGTTATGAATTGAAAGCAATGTGTAAGCCAATAGCTCCTGCGATCGTAACAAATGACCAATATAGGCACGACTAAAATTCTTGCAAGTATAACAACTACAAGTCTCATCTAACGGCGTAAAGTCTTCTCGGAATCGCGCATTCTTTAAATTCCACCGATCGCCATTCACGATTGCATTTCCATGACGAGCTAAACGTGTCGGAATTACACAATCAAAGACATCAATTCCCGCCGCTATTGCCCGTGCCATTTCCCGATGTGTCCCCACCCCCATCAAATAGCGAATCTTATCTGGCGGCAACAATGGAGCCGTATGCTGCACGACCTGATCAATTACTTCTGGCGCTTCCCCAACACTCACACCACCGATCGCATAACCGGGCAAATCCAACGCCACCAACTGCCGCGCTGACTCCGATCGCAAATCCAAAAACTCCCCGCCCTGCACGATCCCAAACAACGCCTGATCCTGCGGACGACCATGGGCCGAAACACACCGCTTCAACCATTCTGTTGTCCGAACTAATGCATTCTCCACCACCTCGCGGCCCACTCCCGGCGGGGCACATTCATCAAACGCCATAATCACATCCGCCCCGATCGCATTTTGAATCTGAATCGATCGTTCCGGGGTTAAATTAATCACACTGCCATCCCGGGGCGATCGAAACGTCACGCCCTCGTCTGAAATCGATCGCATTTCACTCAAACTAAAAACCTGAAATCCACCCGAATCCGTCAACATCGGACCGGACCAGCCCATAAACTTATGTAATCCGCCCGCTTTCTGCACCAAATCTTCGCCCGGTTGCAAATGTAAATGATAGGTATTTGACAGCACCATCTGCGCGCCCGTTGCTTGAAGCTGATCAGGAGTCACAGTCTTTACGTTAGCAAGCGTCCCCACAGGCATAAATCGCGGAGTTTCCACAATCCCGTGGGGCGTATGAAAAATTCCTGCGCGCGCACCTGTTACCGGACAAGTCGCCTGAAGCTCAAATTTAAAATTCTCGGCCTTAAACTCGTCACCCGTCAAATTCTCACTAGCCAAAGCAAACCTACCAACAGACTATAAGCCGTTGATAAGTCTACCATTCACCATTCTCAATTCTAGAAATCTTCATCCTCATCGCCGCAGCTATCCCAACCCGACGACAATACATCGGCCACCACAGCATCCAATGCCGCCCGATCGATCGCCCGATCCTCTACATCTCGCAGCAAACTGCCCAAGGGAACTAAACGCAGACAACGATCGTCCTGCATCAAATCGAAAAACGTTTGCGCTGGCTCTGTCCCTGACGTAATAGATTTTCCAAGCTGCAAGCAATCAAAACTGCCCACATTAATATAAATGGAACCATTGGCAATCATCGTCGCGCTGGTGCTCTCATGGAAAACCTCCACAACGCAACCCTCGCCATGCTTTACCATCTTTCCATCCTGGAAGAATATATAACTCACCCGGCTTAGATCTCCGAGTAACCGTTGAATATCCCGTTTATTGACCAATATCCCAACATCAACGATGCAAGGTGTTGGACGTTTCATGCCACCCGAAACAAACTCGTGACTCATAGCCAAAAAACTGCAAAATCCTAGAGAATAAAACCAAACTTGCTCAAACTGTTTGATCGTCAACCACTACGTCCACCCTTAAACCAGGTTTTAGTAGCGGCGATGATCGACTTTCTACTATTCTGGCACAGCACTCATAACACGGCACTATTTTACGGATTCCCTCACATTTTCAAATCTCTCTTAATCACGTAAAGAAAACTTCACTTATGGTTCGACATATCCGGGAATTCATCCAAAAATTCTTAGGCGCACTCGTCTTTTACACCCAAATACCGCTGCCCCATAGCCTTCCGCTGGACTTTGACGGAATAGCTCGGTTCGGACCGATCATAGGTTTAGGGATCGGCGGTGTTTTGATGATGACGGGAATCCTCCTTGTAACCTTTACGGCGATTACACCTTGGCTGTTGGCCGTTATTGTTGTAGCCCTATGGGTTTGGATTACGGGAGCGTTACATTTGGATGGGGCGATGGATACAGCGGATGGGTGGGCCTGTATGGACCGCGATCGTCGTTTAGATGTGATGCGCGATCCCCACAGTGGGGCATTTGGGATCATCACGGCGATCGTAATTCTGATGCTGAAGACGGCGGCAATGAGTCAGGATGCGATCGTTCCTCAGGAGACACAATTGTTAGCGCTACCGCTGATCTGTGGTTGGGCGCGCTGGGGGCAACTGATGGCGATCGTGAGATTTCCGTATCTGAGGGCTGAGGGCAAAGGTAAGCTACACAAAACTGCAAACAGAGGATTTAAAGATACGCTGCCGAGTCTATTGATTTTGTTGGGATGTCAGGTGGCGGCTTACGAGGTGGGCTTTTTTAGTCTAGAACAAACGATGATAATGCCGATCGCGGCTTTATTGTTCAGTTGGGGCTTAGCAACTTGGATCAATAGGACGTTTAATGGCCACACGGGGGATACCTATGGGGCGATGGTGGAGTGGACAGAAACTTTTTTACTGTGCCTCCTTGCGTTAATTCCAATGTAATGATTAATAATTTTGATTAATATTGGGATATCGGAAGCAATAGATCATCCCATCGAATTAATCGAATTAACAGTAGTGAATGCAGAAAATTCCTTTTAAATTTATCCTCACCAATTTGATGGAGATTGATCAATCCGTTCACTGAGTTATTCAACTATTTTACGCTTGATCTTCGATCGGAGAGTATTATCTGTCTGGCTTTCTTGACGATCATTTTATATTCAGGAAGAACGATCGAAATGGTAAAATTTATCCCAGAATTCGATTTAGATATTATTATTATTTCCCATGTTTCAATTTCCCCATAACAGACTCAACAAGAACCTCACTGGGAGAAGCGCTATTGGACTTTCAACAAATCAACGATCTATTCCGATGGCTAGACGATAACAATTAAAGAGCCAAAATAACCTCTAGAAATCTGTCCAGACCCAATAAGCGCTACACTAAAGGGCTTAAACACGAGCATTGGCAATCGTATCGCCGATCGCTTTTCTGGAGAACATAATGTCTGAATCTGAAAAAATCCATCTTCCAAAAACTAGCGAATCCGAAGATCTCAAGAAAATTCGCCACACTACCTCTCATGTCATGGCGATGGCAGTTCAAAAGCTTTTCCCGAAGGCTCAAGTGACGATCGGTCCTTGGATCGAAAATGGTTTTTACTACGACTTTGATAATCCTGAATCGTTCACTGAAAAGGATCTCAAAACCATCAAAAAAGAGATGATTAAGATCATCAATCGCAAACTTCCCGTCACCCGCGAAGAAGTCACCCGCGAAGACGCACAGGCTCGAATATCGGCTCAAAACGAACCCTACAAACTCGAAATTCTCGAAGGCTTACAAGAACCAATTACGCTATATCATTTAGGCGATCAATGGTGGGATCTCTGCGCGGGTCCGCATGTTGAGAATACTGGCGACCTTAATCCGAAAGCGATCGAACTCGAATCTCTGGCTGGAGCGTATTGGCGAGGGGATGAGAAGAAAGCCCAGCTTCAACGTATTTATGGCACTGCTTGGCAAACACCTGAGCAACTTGATGAGTACAAACGCCGTAAAGAAGAGGCCCAACGCCGCGACCATCGCAAGATCGGTAAGGAAATGGGGTTGTTTATCTTCTCAGAAGACGTTGGTCCTGGATTGCCATTGTGGACGCCCAAGGGAACACTTTTACGATCGATCTTGGAAGACTATTTAAAACGGGAACAAACAAAACGCGGTTATCTTCCTGTTGTCACTCCGCACATTGCAAAAGTTGATTTGTTTAAACGATCGGGACATTGGCAGAAATATTCTGAAGATATGTTCCCGATGATGGCGGAAAGTCAGGAAGAGAAAGACAAAGAGATTGGTTTTGTAATGAAGCCAATGAACTGTCCATTCCATATTCAAATATACAAATCTGAACTACGATCGTATCGTGAACTGCCCATGCGATTGGCGGAATTTGGGACCGTTTATCGCTATGAGCAATCTGGCGAATTGGGTGGCCTAACTCGCGTTCGAGGATTTACCGTCGATGATTCTCACTTGTTTGTGACTCCGGAGCAACTTGATGCAGAATTTATGAGTGTTGTGGAACTTATCCTCAGCGTATTCAAAAGTTTGCAATTAACAAATTTCCGCGCTCGCCTAAGTTTTCGTGATCCCGAAAATCCGAGTAAATATTTAGGTTCCGATGAGGCTTGGGACAAAGCTGAAAATGCCATTCGTAATGCTGTTGAAAAAGTTGACATGGCGCATTTTGAAGGCATTGGTGAAGCAGCATTCTATGGACCAAAACTGGACTTTATTTTCCAAGATGCCTTAGAGCGCGAATGGCAATTGGGAACGGTTCAGGTCGATTACAACTTGCCCGATCGATTTGATTTGGAATATGTTGCAGAAGACGGCACCCGGAAACGCCCAGTGATGCTGCATCGCGCACCATTTGGGTCATTAGAGCGATTGATTGGCATCCTAATTGAACAGTATGCTGGCGATTTCCCAACTTGGCTTGCTCCTGTACAGATTCGATTGCTTCCTGTGGGCGATGATTTTGTACAATTTGCAAAAGATACGGCAGCGGCAATGCAATTACTCGGTATTCGAGCGGAAGTGGACTTAGGCGGCGATCGTCTAGGCAAACTGATTCGTAATGCTGAAAAAGATAAAATTCCCGTTATGGCGGTTGTCGGTGCAAAGGAAATAGAATCTAACTCCTTAAGCATTCGCACCCGTGCTGAAGGTGAATTGGGTTCTATTGATATTGCGACCGTGAGCGATCGGCTAGTCAAAGCAAACGCCACCAACGGCAACTTCTAATCTTCGATTTAGATCGATTCAAACCTTCCTAATTTCAGGAGGGTTTTTATTATTTTATATAGAAATAACGCACTGGACTATTGAAAATACTGAATTAGTTTACGATCGATTTCATCTAAAGTTAATCTGAAAGCAAGCTCAACCGATTCAGACTGCCCAGTCGTAATGTTTGAAGCGATCGTAGTTTAAATGATTTCACCGTTGTGAAAGAAATCAATACAAACCATAATCAAAAAGGTGATTTAACCGTAAAACTCTAAAACCACAGACTAAAATAATGACAAGACAAAATATTTCCACAGGCTCAAAATGGGAACCCCTTATCGGATATTCTCGCGCTGTCCGCATCGGATCTAACATCCAGATTTCCGGCACCACTGCTCCCGGCAGCAACGCCTACGAACAAACCGTCGGCATTCTCAAAACGCTCAAAGACGTTCTCACCGAAGCCGGAGCAAGCCTCAACGATGTCGTCAAAACCCGTATCTACCTCACCAACATCGACGACTGGGAAAGCGTCGGCAAGGCCCACGGTGAAGTCTTCGGCAAAATTCGGCCCGCAACCGTCATACTTGAAGTCAGCCGACTAATCGATCCCGCGCTGTTTGTCGAAATCGAAGCCGAAGCGATCGTCCAGTAACCCTCACACCTGCACCGAATCGCGCTAAGTAATCACAATCAAATACTTACTGAATTTAGCGCGATCGTGACCCGTCCAATCCTTTTAAGAGTCTTAGATCTCCAGACAGAACTCCATAAAACTCACCAGATTTTCACAAAGCAATCGAGATCATGGGAGTAATATTAAAAAATCCGCTAAAGTGATGTTTTTAATTCCTTACACTAGTAACAATAAACCTATTGATCCTAAGCGTAAGACGCATCGAGCTAACACTTTTAGTTTTATCCTAACGGACAGGTTAACCATGGCAGAGCAATCAGAACGGCAACAGATCGTCATCATCGGCGGCGGATTCGGCGGTCTTTATGCAGCCAAAGCCCTCGGAAGTTCTGATGTCGATGTCACCCTAATCGATAAACGCAACTTCCATCTCTTTCAACCCTTGCTTTACCAAGTGGCCACCGGATCGCTCGCCCCCTCACACATCTCCGCACCTTTGCGATCGATCGTGAGCAAACACAAAAATGTACGCGTTCTTATGGACGAAGCCATAGGCATTGATTCCGTCACCCAAACCGTCAAGCTCCTGAGTCAAGACGTTCACTATGACAAATTAATCGTCGCGACCGGAGCCAGCCATCACTACTTCGGCAATGACCAATGGAAAGATATTGCGCCGGGGCTAAAAACCTTAGAAGATGCCCTTGAAATTCGCCGTCGGATTTTCTCAGCCTTTGAAGCTGCCGAAAAAGAATCTGACCCAGCCGCTCGAAAAGCTTGGTTAACCTTTATCGTCATCGGTGCTGGACCCGCTGGCGTAGAAATGGCGGGGGCGATCGCTGAGCTGGCCTACAAAACTATGAAAGATGACTTCGCATCAATTGACCCAGCAGAGACCCAAGTCCTCCTGCTAGAAGGACTCGATCGGGTTCTCCCACCTTATCCACCAGAACTGTCTGTCAAAGCCAACGCTGGCCTCGTCCGCCTAGGGGTCACCGTCAGCACCAGCACCCGCGTCACTAACGTTACTGATGGTCAAGTTACGTATTTAAAAGATGACAAAAGTCATGATGTCCCGGCGAAAACCATTCTTTGGGCTGCTGGTGTGAAGGCATCGGAAATGGGTAAAGTCTTGGAAACTCATGCGGGGGCAACGCTCGATCGGGTCGGGCGTGTCATGGTGGAACCCGATCTAAGCGTTCCAAATCATCCTGAAATCTTCGTCATTGGCGACCTTTCCAACTTTGCTCACCAAGGTGATAAACCGCTGCCTGGTGTGGCAGGTGTGGCCATGCAACAAGGCGAATATATGGCCGAGCTATTGGTCAAACAGGCCAACGGTCAAACCGTCGATCGACCTTTTAAATATACCGATCTGGGCAGCATGGCAGTGATTGGTGACAATGAAGCAGTGGTAGACCTAGGCTTCGTTAAGTTTGGCGGGTTCTTCGCCTGGTTGGCTTGGGTCGTGGTGCATATCTACTTCCTGATTCAATTCGACAGCAAATTGGTTGTCATGGTTCAGTGGGGTTGGAACTACTTCACGAAAAACCGAGGCGCACGAATTATTACCCGCACCTCTTTACAGCCAGACGATTTGCAGCCAGACGATGAAACGATGACCTATGGGCTGTCGGAAACCATTGCTCCTATCAATGAACAAATTCCGGCGATGGCTAATAAGTAGGTTTAGTTCGTTAATTCACAAGAGAAGGCGATAAACCTTCTCTTTTTTAATTGAATTACAGTAATCAAAATCCTATTTACGCGCGTGATGATCTCCGATCGGTCCTAAACCAACGTCCCTAATTCCCTCGCATATCCTGCGGAATAAACATTCGATCGCGGGGCAAACTCCCCACAGGTTCCGATAGTAAAAAGCGTCTCGATCGAATCTCTTCTTGCAACGCGATCGCCACCTTTCGTGCTAGATACAAACTTGCCAACGGAGCCACCCTCACCATCCGCCCGTCAATACTCACCTTCCCCGACTTCAACTGCGCATAACTCACCAACCCAAACGTCGGACGCACCCGGCGCGGGATCGAAAAATCGACGATTGGAGCCACTAAATCCTTATCTAAAACCGAACAATAGGCGATCGTCTGCTCACTCAATACCGGAATCGGCACCCCAACCCCCAACATCATTGACGGTCCATAGCCCTTGAAGTAGCAACCTCGGATCCACTTAGAATCCATCTGCTTGGCATCCCCAATCAACGCCAATGTCGCCGCTGGACCCACAGGAGTATCATTCGGTAATCGCTTTTGCAACGGAAAATGTTGCGTTCCCTCCCACGTCACATACCCCTGAGCGCCCGCCAACCAAATTCGACTGCCAATGCCAACAGACTCAAGATTTGGATCATTCAGCAAGGGCGATACCGAACCGGGATTAGAAAACACCGCATTCCCCAAGCGTGGCTGAAGTATCCCAAGATAGGTATAAAGGGGACGTTCTCCACCATTTACGCCCACAATGAAATTTTGATAGAGGTTGCGGGGATTGAATAAATAGAACTGATTAATCCGATCGCGTGTAATCGTCGTCTCAAACGAAGATCTCGGATAACAGTCCGTCACCTGACCGATCGCCCGCAGCGATACCGCACGACCGGCCACCAAGTCCTCAATCACATGTCCACCCCCTCGTTGTCGCCCACTGGCCTCATCCTCACCATCACCACTCGACTCCGCCATCTGGCTAGCCCCTAAATACAAATCCACGGCCCCAAAGCCCGCATAAGCAGGAACGCCATCAATCCAGCATTGTCGTATTTTAATCGGTGGATCCGTCTGCCCCAGATTCAAAATCGCGCCTGATGACTCCATTGGCTCAAAGGTACCAGTCGTGACCACATCCACCGACGCGGCTACGGCCTGAACCCCTTGATCCTGAACGCGTGCCTTCACTTCTTCCACCGTCAAAACCACGGCTCGACCCGCTTGAATCCGTTCATTAATCAGGGCGATCGATCGCATAATCTAAATTCCTAATTAAAATGTTTGACAAAGCCCATTGTTATCTGGCAGTATTACATATGTCGGAGGAAAGCGAGCCACTCGTCACTCTCTACGACTCAAGGGATTGTAGTTCAATTGGTTAGAGCACCGCCCTGTCACGGCGGAAGTTGCGAGTTCGAATCTCGTCAATCCCGTAATTTGAAAGCCGGACTAGATTAAACTCTAGTCCGGCTTTTCAGGTCAATTGCCTAATTAAATTAATTCGTTTACGACAACAACCTACAGAATTCGTAATTACTCCTTAGAACGGTGTAAATTTTGAATGGTTCCATTCTCTTCGATTCCTCGGCTCATGACTTCAAAGCGTATTTTCGTGACTGGTGCCAGCGGTTGCATTGGCCACTACATCGCAGATCAACTCATCAGACATACTGACCACGAGATTTTCCTCCTTGTCCGAGATCCGAGTAAACTCAAATTTGATTATCAATCGCGTCCTAACATTAATCTCATTCAAGGCGACATGCGCACGATCGAGGACCAACGTGAGTTGCTGCTGACCGTGGACAGCGCTATTTTGATTGCGACATCGTGGGGCGACGCGGAAGAGACTTACACCATCAATGTCACTAAAACCTTAGAGCTAATAGATTTACTGTCCGGCGATCGCTGTGAGCAAATCCTGTACTTCTCTACCGCCAGCATCCTTAACCGCGACAATCAGCCTCTTTCTGAAGCTGGAAGTCTTGGAACTGATTACATCCGCACGAAGTATCAATGTCATGAGAAGCTGCTTCAGTCGCCGTTGAAGTCCAAAATTACGACGATCTATCCCACGCTTGTTTTTGGCGGAGACGATAGCTTTCCCAAGTCACATATCACAGCAGGCTTACCGGGTGTGGTCAAGTGGATGGAACTGGCACGTTTTTTAAAAGCAGATGCAAGCTTTCACTTTAGTCATGCCTACGATATTGCCCAAGTGGTTTGTTATTTGGTCGATCATCCACCGAGTGAAGGCGATCGGCGCGATATTGTCACTGGACACGATCGATACAGTGTTCAACGTGTGATTGAGGAAGCTTCCGTATATCTAAAAAAGCCCATTTATTTCCAATTTCCACTCACCCCCTGGCTAATTGACGTAATTCTACGAGTCTTCAATATTGAAATGGCGGATTGGGATCGTTTCTCTATTATCCATCGCCATTTTACCCACAAAAATATCGTCAATCCCTCAACCTACGGCCTTATTTCGATCGCCCCAACTCTAGCCGATATTCTTAAAACGTGTGGTGTGGAAGAGGTTGATAATTGATATGAATTTGCGCCTAAGTTTCACGTCTTGAACTGATCATTAAGTGCGATCTTAGATACCATTGTAGTGGGACTTCAATGTAATAATAGCTTGCAAGACTAATAATAATTAATGAGCAAAAGAATCCCAATAATATACTTGGAGATTTGAAAATAACAAGATCAGCTCCAATTAGGGAAGCCGTTAATACAAATAATAGCTGTAAAGGGAAATGCCAAAGGTATAATGAATATGAAATGTCACCAATAAAAGCCGTTTTTTTTAAGGCATTTTTTGTTAGTCTGATATATTCTGTCTCAGAAATAGCTAGGGTCAATATTGTGATAGGGAATAAAACCATAATTGGGTACTTTGATCCCAGAGAAACGCCGATTAATGAGTTGAGAGACCAGTGATTAAAAGACCAATAAATAGTGCTAATCCACAAAAAAGATAAGAGAAGAATAAATAGGCTCAATACTATCTTTTTCTTGTTTGATTTCAGAATATAAACATATAAGTAGTAAATAAGTCCACCTAAAAAGAATGATCCTATGCCTCTCCCTATAGGACTATATTCCTGATATACAATAAAAAACCCTGCTAAAGATAGAATGCCAACAATCCATGGATTGGGCTTCACGAACTTGCACAGAGTAAAGAACATGGCGTATAAGCAGCATTCTACAGATACTGACCAAATTGGAGCATTAAATGAAAATCCTCGCTCTAGGCCTACTGATGAAGC
>JAYUEU010000032.1:0-6172 GCA_043739065.1 Synechococcales cyanobacterium
CGGCTCATCAAAGTTCACTACATCACTACATCACCATGAATCCCAACCTCAACGCCTTCTGGATGCCCTTCACTGCCAACCGTCAATTTAAAGCCAAACCCAGACTGCTGGCATCCGCACAGGGCATGTATTACAAAGACATCGACGATCGGGAAATTCTAGACGGGACAGCGGGATTGTGGTGTGTGAATGCGGGACATGGTCGTAGTACTATTGCGGAAGCCGTCAAAAAGCAAATTGAAACCTTAGATTTTGCACCCACGTTTCAAATGGGACATCCGGGGCCGTTTGAACTTGCCGATCGCCTCACGCAGATCACTCCCGGAGATTTGAATGCAATTTTCTTCGCGAATTCTGGCTCCGAAGCTGTTGATACCGCACTAAAGATTGCGATCGCCTACCACCGGGCCAAAGGAGACTCCAGCCGAACCCGGTTAATTGGTCGAGAGCGGGGCTACCACGGCACCGGATTTGGCGGGATTTCAGTCGGAGGTATTGCCACCAATCGCCGAGGATTTGGACCCTTACTTTCAGGCGTTGATCATTTACCCCACACTCACAATCTTGAACACAATGCCTATAGCCAAGGCCAACCAGAATGGGGCGCACATTTAGCCGATGAGTTAGAACGCATTGTTACTCTTCACGACCCGACCACTATTGCCGCTGTCATTGTTGAACCTGTTGCTGGATCAACAGGCGTTCTTATTCCCCCAAAAGGCTATTTAGAAAAGCTACGATCGATCTGCGACAAACACGGCATTCTATTGATCTTTGATGAAGTGATTACCGGATTTGGTCGAATGGGTACGCCCTTTGCTGCCGACTATTTCAATGTTATTCCTGATTTAATTTGCGTCGCTAAAGGAATTACGAATGGCTGCGTTCCGATGGGAGCCGTCTTTGCTAAAGAAATGATTCGAGATGCGTTCATGCAGGGACCAGAATCCGCCATTGAACTCTTCCATGGGTATACCTATTCTGGTCATCCTCTTGCTTGTGCCGCCGCCCTTGCGACATTAGATATTTATCAGAACGAAGATCTATTTGCCAAAGCCGCTACGATCGCACCCTATTGGCAAGATGTATTGCACTCGCTCAAAGATATTAGTTGTATTATTGATATTCGGACGATCGGTCTAATTGCAGGGATTGAATTAGAATCTATTCCCGGATCTCCTGGCGCACGAGCATACCAAGCACTGGTTAATTGTTTTGAACAGGACTTACTCATCCGTACAACGGGAGATATTATTGCCCTTTCGCCGCCATTGATTATTGAAAAAGAACACATCGATCGGATTGTGACTAGATTAAGATCTGTTCTTTCAGCGCTATAAGAGCTCAATAATTAATTCCTAAAATGCATCCAATTTATTCCCTAATCGTCCCACTCTACAATGAACAAGATACTCTTCCAGAACTAGTTCGGCGTTTAACTGACGTAATGAATACACTGGATGCACCCACGGAATTAGTTTTGATTAATGATGGCAGTAAAGATCAATCGTTAATGCTGTTACGATCGTTTCATGAACAAGATAATCGGATTTGCTATATCAATTTAGCTCGTAACTTCGGCCACCAAATTGCCGTCACAGCGGGCTTGAATTTTGTGCGTGGTGAGATGGCCGTCATTCTTGATGCAGATTTACAAGATCCACCAGAATTGATTCCAGAATTGATTAAACAATGGCGATCGGGTTTCCAAGTCGTCTATGCTCGACGGACAAAACGCATTGAAGAATCTTGGGGGAAACGGTTTCTCGCCTATTGGTTTTATCGAATCTTACGAAAATTGGCAGACGTAGACATTCCGACAGATACAGGAGACTTTTGTTTAATCGATCGATCAGTCATTGATATATTAAATTCAATGCCAGAACGCACAAGGTATTTACGAGGATTACGATCGTGGGTGGGATTCAATCAGACGGCGGTCCCGTTTAGTCGTGATTCTAGATTTGCCGGAGAAGTGAAATACACCTTTCGCAAATCATTTAAACTCGCAATGAATGGCATTGTTTCATTTTCTCAAGTTCCATTACGCCTTTCGACATATATTGGATTATTTGCCGCAATTGTTTCATTATTCATGGCTCTATTGATCTTATATTGGCGCATCTTCGTGCCACATTCCCCATTAACTGGATTTACAATGATCCTAGTCGCCGTATTCTTTCTCGGAGCCGTGCAACTGGTCTGCATTGGCATTCTTGGTGAATATATTGGCTGCATTTACGAAGAAGTCAAAGGCCGACCACTCTATACTGTCTCTGAGATTGTCGGATTTAATAAACTATGAACTAAAACATCAGATTGCAGCTTTCAAACACAGCACATCTTGATTTTTCCATTGTTTAAAAATATCAAGCCGATTGTCATCTGGAGGAACAAACTTATACACTCGCAATCCACCTCGGCAACCATTCACCAAATTCCGATCGCGAGACACACAAACCAATCGCAAATTCATCTTCCCTAGAATTGACTGAATAGCGGTCATGGGAGCCGTTTTATCCGTCACATTAATCCCAAATAGAATCCGCATATCCTGGCGATGCGCCAACACCATAGCCCACAGTCTTTGCATATCCTCATCCGTCGTTCGCGTCCTCCGATCGGGATCAAACAGCACAGCTAAATCTAACGCTCTCAGCATTTCAACTTGAGCCGTTATTAATTTTACATCCTGTAATGCCAACATCCCATTGCCCTGTCTCAACATCGAATCCAACAGCTTACGATCGCGTAATCGAACAAAAAGCGGATCGTGAGTCAAATAATAATGCAATCGCAATTGGGGATACCAACCTGCCGCATCTTTAATTTGAAGATCTGGCGTGACATTCACCACATATCGACACTTTAATTCCTGTTTACGTTGACTATAGCGTTGATCCATTATGGGCAAATCGGATTGGTCTGGGCAGTATTCAATAGAGCTAGCAATAGCCTCCGCCTCCGCTTGCTTATTCTCTTCACGCACTTGCGCTATTGTATTGTAAATATGTTCAATTTCCTCGGCATCATGGCGAAGATATAAATATTCAAACCCCGCAACTTCTCGTATGCCCATCAGCAAATCATATTGAGCCTCCAGACTATAGTCATCGCCCAAAATTTCTATAGGATTATCCGTCACAGTTGTTATCCTATGGCCCTCGCGTTCTAGTCCACCATACATTTCCATACGATAGCGATTCAAAGACAAATTCACCCGAGCTGCCATTTTTGACCAAGTGCGCAATGTCACCGGATCAGTGCCTCGATCGACATCAAAATCGACTTCTCTCAGCAACATCATGTTGTAGCGTACAGCTTTTGTCGTGGACCGTACTAACTCCCGATAATAAGAACTACCATTACCAATCTTACCCAAACCATAACTTGATACCCAAATATAACGCGGCACCAACGATCGTACACGGGCCAAGGCTTGACGGGATTCAGTATCCGACATGACACCATTAAAAATAGCAAACACCGCCACAAAATGATTATCAATATCAATTGAAACTCCCGTCCCGATTGTTGGAGTCGCCAATACAATGTCATATTGCTGCATTACAGCATTGATGTTACTAGCAATGCCATAGGCCGGATGAGTCGGATCGACCACAGTTTCACTATCAACCCGTAGAATTCGTTTTTCAGGGAATCGATCGGAAAAATAGGTTTCTAAATTCCTCGAACTCCAACGCCCTTTGACCTTTTGAGAATCTAGACAAACATAAATTGGACCTGTCTCAATAGTGTGCTCCATTTGCAAAATCAAAGAAGCCGGGTTTTGAGTGTCATAAAACTGGGTCTGGATAAACCGATCGCTATGCCATTGATTGATTAAGACCCAAGGTTCTATGGGTTCATCTAATAAACTTAATAGATATTCAATACTAATGTTTGACAAATCTGCATCCTGAGCAATCACTACGCCACCCGAATTCAATACCGTTTGAATCAATTCTCTGAACGTCTCCAAAATTCTAACGCGAGTATTCGCACAGGTTGGACTATTGAGGGCGTGCCATATTACCTGCTCCACCTCATCCAAAATGACAATTGAATTGGCCCAATCCTCGGGCATAAAATTCGCTTGAGATGTCGCATACAATGAATCCACACACAATCCATAGCCATTCATTCCTAGGCTTGCATTATCTTTGATTTGACTCACCCAAGGCAATCCTAATCCTTGACAAATTGCTCGCCCTAACTGAATCCGATGGGTAATCACTAACACTTTACGATCGGCTTGCGAAGGCTGGGCTAAAAACGATCTCAATGCCGTTGTTTTCCCGGTGCCCTTAGGACTTTTAACACAGATTAATCCAGAACTCGGGTAATCTATCCCCGACAAAAACGGGAGATTGATAACCTGGGAAACGCCATAGGTTAGTTTCCAAGCCTGACTCTGCTGCCAGTGTTCAAAGCGCATCGAGTTCCCGACAACGGCTTCAAACTCAATTGCACTGCGGCCCACAATAAAATCATCGACACCCTTTTCTGGACCCGGCAATTCAACTATCTTAACGATCGATCGTCTAACATTGCAGTGATTATTAGAATGATCATTACTGTGCTGAAGTGGACGGGACAACAAATGCCCCAAACATCCGATCGCATTATTGACCTGTTGAGCGACATGAAGGCGTGACTCATAATCAAAACAAATCGAAAAATTACGGGGGATTTCTGTAAAAATTGCCAATTCAGGAATCAATTGATTGTTCTCTTTACGATACCCACCAAATATTCCTGGCAATGCGATCGCCGCATAACCCGCTGTCAACAAGCATCCTGCCTTCTTTTCCCCCTCCGTCAAAACCACCGGAACCGCATTGCGCTGCACCCAGCTCCAAAATCCCGTTCGAGTATCACTACGTTTAATCGAAATCTGGTACCGATCGGCCACGCGCTGCCACACAGAAGACGGCACATCAAGCAATACTAAACGACTTGAACCCTTGCCCAGACTAGGACTTAAATACTTCGCGGACTTTCCTGTAGTCGGAGTAATAACCGGAGTTGCGGCATCTGGTTTAAACCGTCCCCATGGCATTTGTTGCCAATTCGCCAACGGATCAATCCCACTGACCCACCAGCCTCGCAGTGTCCGATTCTTTGATTGTTTCACATTCCAATTCAATCGTTCTGCAATGGGATATCGCATCTCACGGCAATGTTCATCCACTCCAGAGTCGATTAAGGTTTGGACATTGAGATGAATAATTTGTCCATCTACGCCGCTGTCTAACCATTCTTGTTCATGATCTTTTGCAACTCGTTTGCTCAAAATCGATCGACTTAGTGCCGATCGCGAAAGTAACGAATTGGACGGAGATTTTAATGATGGTTTGATTGATAACGAATTCAAATGTGAATTCGATTGCAACTCTATGCTAGAGCCGCAACCTCTGATACAATTTTCAGACATAAGGACAGATATCCCAACCGCAAATTGGGATGACAAGGTTGAACAATTACCCCTTGAGCTAACTGTGGTAGGGAAGCTGGAGGGGTTTTGCTTTGGAAAAAATTGGTTAAAACTTTTAGCAAAGCGGGATGTGATGACCCAGCGGCATTTAATCCCAATGTTGAAATTACAAGGTGGTAGCTTGCAATTTGAGTGTCCGTGGTAGAAGACCTCAACGGCCATAAGTTAACACTCCTCCTTGCAGATCTCAAGAGGGGCAAAAAACCGATCCACAGGCGTTATGGCTAAACGATCCGATCGCGTTACGGATCTATTCAGACGATGGTGTTACAGACGACAAAATGGAATGGCTGATAAACCTATTTTTTCTAGACGTGGGTGTTATGGATTGTTTTCGCGATCGGGCGGTAGGCTGGGCGATCGTTACCCCCTCAACGGTGGGGATCAGTGCAGAACTAAATCTAGACGCTGGCGTTATGGAACGATGTCATTTTCTGGATCCAAACTTAAGGGATCATTAGACGGCAAAGGAACAGGTCGATCAGGTAAAATCGGACGCAGCCGTTATAGATTTCCTGCAACGCTATATCTACATACGGACTAAATACGGGGTATGCTATCTGAACTGACAAGTCACTACGCTAGATGTAGTGTGGTCGGTTCTATTCCTGATCAAGTCATTGTCGTCCCGAGAGCGTTATTCCCGTGTCGCACCCTATTCCTTCATCTAAGACT